>CAYWMF010000023.1:0-9799 GCA_964459175.1 uncultured Oscillospiraceae bacterium | reverse complement strand
TACGTATACAGCCCGGGAACTCCCTTTTGCAAGGAAGCGCTTGACGATATAAATTTAACTTTCAAAGGCAGCAAGCTCACCGGTCTTATCGGCCATACCGGCTCGGGCAAATCAACGCTCGCACAGCTTTTGAACGGACTTTTGAAGCCCACAACCGGCAAAATTTACCTCGGTAGCGAAGATATTTGGGCAAATCCAAAAAAAATCGGTCAAGTACGCTATAAGGTCGGCCTGGTTTTTCAGTACCCCGAATATCAGCTTTTTGAAGAAACCGTCTATGCCGACATCGCATTCGGCCCAAAAAACATGGGACTGAGCGGTGCACAGCTTGACAAAACGGTGCGTGATGCCGCAAGGTTTGCCGGAATCGAGGAAGCTTTACTCGAAAGCTCGCCGTTTGAGCTTTCGGGCGGACAAAAACGACGTGTTGCATTGGCGGGCGTTATAGCCATGGAGCCAGAGGTCTTGGTGCTGGATGAACCCGCTGCCGGACTCGACCCGCGCGGGCGAAGCGAGATTCTCGACCGCATCAAAGCGTATCAGCGCGCAAAAAACAACAGCGTGATACTCATTTCGCACAGCATGGAGGATATTTCAGAGTATGCCGACGAAATAGTTGTGCTGAAGAACTCGAAAATTCTTTGCAACGGTACGGTTGAAGAAGTTTTCCGCAATGCCGAGCTCATAAAATCAAACGGGCTTGCCATTCCGAAAATAACCGAAATAATGCTTGAGCTTCGGCGTCGCGGAATAGATTTGAACACTGTATATACCACCTCCGCCGCCAAAGACGAAATAGAGCGCTTACTGTAACCCTTAGGAGAAAACAATGCTTAAAGATATAACACTCGGTCAATATTTTCCCGGCACGTCGCCACTCCATAAAACCGACCCGCGAATGAAAATAATTATCTCGATTATTTATATAGCCGCAATTTTTATGGCAAAAAATATCTTTTCGTTCGGGCTGTTGTTGGTTTTCACGGCGGCAATGATACTGGTGTCGAGAATCAAATTTTCGATAATTTTAAAAGGCGTTAAGCCGATAATGCTGATAGTGGCTTTTACCGCATTTGTAAACCTGTTTTGGACGCGCGGCGAGGTTTTGCTGTTCAGCTTTTGGATAATAAATATCTATCTTGAGGGCGTAACCACCGCGGTATTTATGGTTATACGAATACTTGCGCTGATTGCCGGAACATCGCTGCTTTTGAGCTACACCACCTCCCCCATCGCGCTCACCGACGCTTTGGAAAGACTGATGAAGCCCTTGAAAAAAATCAAGGTTCCCGTGCACGAATTCACTATGATGATGACAATCGCGTTAAGATTTATTCCCACGCTTATCGAGGAAACCGAAAAAATAATAAACGCCCAAAAGGCACGCGGTGCCGACTTTGAAAGCGGTAATATTCTCAGACGCGCAAAGGCTCTTGTGCCTATACTGATACCGCTGTTCATTTCCGCGTTTCGCCGTGCCGACGAGCTGGCAATTGCGATGGAATGCCGCTGTTATCACGGTGATGAGGGCAGAACGAAAATGAAAATTTTGCATCTTCGTGCCTCGGATTGGTTGGCGTTGGCAGTAATGCTGTTATTCACCGCGGGAATTATAGCATTAAATTACCTGCCCACGGCATACACACTTTATATTTGATTATGAATATTCTTGTTACTATAATGTTTGACGGTACCGCCTATCACGGATGGCAATTTCAGAAGAACGTCCCAACTGTTCAGCGTGAGGTTTCACGTGCGATTGATACCGTTTTTAACACTCATTACGATATACACGGCTGTTCTCGTACCGATTCCGGCGTTCACGCCAACAGCTTTTGCTTCAATTTTACTTGCGATAAGCCGTTTTTCGATGTGGAACGACTGCCGAGAGCGCTAAACACGCTGTTGCCGTTCGATATTTCGGCGGTAAAAGCCGAAACGGTCGATGACGAATTTCACGCAAGATATTCCTGCCGCGCAAAAGAATACGAATATCTGATTTGGAATGATTTTTACCGCAACCCTTTTTATCGCACAAAGGCTTTTTTCTATCCCAAGCCGCTTGAAGTGGCGGCGCTCAACGATATTTGTTCGCATTTTGTGGGAAAGCATGATTTTGCTTCGTTCATGTCGGACGGTTCGAAAATAGTTGACACGGTACGCAATATCGAATATTTTACCGTTCAAAACGACGGCGCACTGTTGAAGCTTCGCGTATGCGCAGACGGCTTCTTGTACAACATGGTGCGCATACTTGTCGGCACGGTATGCGATATTTATCACGGTCGAATAACCGAAGCCCCCGAGAAAATCATTGAGTATAAATGCCGCAAAAAGGCCGGTTTTACCGCGCCCGCACATGGGCTTTACCTAAACAGAATTATTTATTGAGGTGATTGAAATAAATAATAATTCCGAGCTTAAACGCCATTATTCAGAGATTGCACGCAAATTTACCTATGCAAAATTTATTTCATTATTTCTCATTGTGCTGTTTGTGCTTTTCGCCTTTCATTTTTACCGTGACGATATAACGGTGGAAAACTTTAGGTATATGATAAAATATCTGGACTTTGAAGCACCTGCTGCCACCGCCACTGTAGGCGCGTCCGCGATTTCGTTCGACGGCGAGGCTTCGGTCGGTGTGGTATTGTACCGCAACGATATTGCATTGCTCAAACGAACCGGGCTTGATCTTTACGACCTTACCGGACAAAAGATTTTTTCCTCTGAATATACCATGAACTCCCCCACCGCAGTTCGCGGCAGCAAATATATGCTGGTATTCGATGTAGGCGGTACGACCGCCGCCGTGTTCAATACCTTTTCGAAGATATGGGAAACCTCGTTCGAATATCCGATAATCGATGCGGCAATTAACGATCGCGGCGATTTCTGCATAGTAACCTCCGAAAAGGGCTATACCTCGGCGGTATATATGTACAATTCGAATTTCGAGCTTGTTTATCGCTGGCTTTCGGGCGACAAATATGTTATCGATGCGGCAATGTCCGACAAGGAAAGCGACAAGCTGATTTTGTCTACACTGCGCGCAGAGAGCGGCTTTTACACAAGCGAAATGCTTTTGCTGTCGTCCAACTCCGATGAGCGCGTTGCTGCGGTTTCGATGTACGACCAAATGGTTATGGAGGTATCGGATTTTTCCGATACCGTGACCGTTCTGACAGACAAATCTATGACGTTTTTCAACACGCAGGCTTTGGAAAAACAGTCGTCCTTTGCCTTTGCGCGCGACTCGCTGAAAAATTTTCAATTCAACGAAAAATACAGCGTATTGATACTTTCGAAAAAAATCATAGGCAGTGAAAACGAAATCATTGTTTATTCCTGCGACGGAACCTATATCACCACCCTTTCCTCGCAGGTCCACATAACCGACGCCTGCCTTGCCGGCGACAGTCTGTATATACTGTCCTCGGGCGAGCTCACGGTTTATAATCTCGAAAGCTTTGAAAAAACCGTGCTGGAGGTTGATAAGCACTACGACCGAATTATTTCCGACAATACAACCGTCATCATGGCCGGCGCAAATGACGCGGTTACGATTAAAGGAGAGTAAAAATGAACATAATACTTGATATTCTTGTGGCGGCAATATTTATATTTACTGTTATAAGCGGCTACAGAAAAGGCTTTTTGCGCACCGTTTTGAACCTTTGCGGCGGAATAATCTGCCTTGTGGTGGCAATGACACTTTCGCCTACCGTCGGAAATTATATAAACGAAAACTATATGGCACCGACTTTCGAAAAAGCTGTTACCGACAGAATGTCCGAGCTGGCGCCCACCGAACAAAACAATCTCAATATAGACAAGCTTATCGAGGAGGTGCCCAACGAATTTGTAAAAATTCTCGAAAGCTTCAACATCAATCTTGACGACTTTAAAGAGCAAATTGGGCTTTTCAAGAAGGAAAGCGCCGAAAACACCACCCGTGCAGCTGTTGAATACGTGGCAAAGCCGATAAGTCAAACGCTTTCGTATATTCTTGCTTTTGTTCTCCTGCTGGTCGCCTCGATGCTGGTGCTGTCGATATTGAAGTTTCTGTTGGATAAGGTGGTAAAGCTTCCGTTTTTGCGCACCGCGAACAGATTTCTCGGCATTATTGCCGGCATACTTTTTGCTTTACTGTGGATATATGTTCTTTCGATGATTGTAGAAATCGCGTTACCATACCTTAAAAACGCTTCCACACCGTTGCTTTCACAGACAGATCCATACTCCACATTGATATTCAGGTATTTTTACGGCCGCAACCCCATTTACGAATTGGTAAAAGTTCTGTTATAAAAGAAAGGCTTTTTATGAAACATTTCAAAAAAGCGTACATTCCCAACATTTTGTCGGTGTTCAGAATACTGCTCATACCGATATTTGTATATCTTTTCATGTGCGACGGCTATAAAGGAATGCTGTGCGGCGGCGGTGTATTTCTGCTGGCCGGCATAACCGATGTGGCTGACGGATTTTTGGCGCGCCGCTACAGTTGGACCTCAGACGTCGGCAAGCTTCTTGACCCGCTGGCCGATAAGCTTATGCAAATTGCCGCAATTATTTGCCTGTATCTGCGCGAGCTTATACCCATTTGGCTGATTTTGACGATTGTCGCCAAGGAGCTTTTGATGATCGCCGGAGCCACATTGATACTCAAGAGAGGCAACATTTACGTCCACTCCAACTGGTACGGAAAGCTCGGAACCACGGTGTTTTATGCCGTTGTTGTGATAATAATCCTTATCGATAATCGCAATCCGAATGTATCGAATTTACTTTCTATTCTTCTTTTAATACTCACCGTATTTACATTTGTGATGTATTATATTAAGACGTACCGCGGCGAATATGTCAAAAGCCGCCGCGAAACAAAAAAACAACGCTAATTGTTTGAAAGGCTGATGAATTTTGAAAATTCCACTGTGCACAAAATGCAATAAACGCCCCGCCGTCGTTTTCATAACAAGACTTGAAGGCGGCGCCACCAAAAACGAGGGCTATTGTCTGCTTTGCGCAAAGGAGCTGGGCATAAAGCAGGTTGACGAAATGATGAAAAACATGAACATTTCCGACGAAGAACTGGAAATGATGGCAAATCAGATGATGCCGCTTGCGGATGAGGATTTCGACGCGGAGGACGAGGTGTCGGATTCACCGGATGCCAAAGCGCCGGCGCTTGACATACGAAACTTTTTTTCTTCAAATCTGCCCGACTCGGCAAACGATACGTCAAGCACCTCGACTTCTTCCGGCGCAAAGGAGCAAAAGAAAAAAGACTCCGGCCGAAAAGCCCTCAACGCTTACTGCATTGATCTCACCGCAAAGGCGCGCGACGGCAAAATCGACCGCATTGTCGGTCGCGATAAGGAATTGGAGCGCGTGATACAAATACTTTCGCGACGTCAAAAGAACAATCCCTGTCTTATAGGCGAGCCCGGCGTCGGCAAAACCGCCATTGCGGAGGCCTTAGCCACCAAAATAGTAGAGGGCAACGTACCGTACAAGCTGAAAAACAAAGAGGTTTTTGTGCTGGATCTTACCGCCTTAATTGCCGGAACTCAGTTCCGCGGACAGTTTGAAAACCGCATGAAAGCGCTTATCGAAGAGGTAAAAAAGCTCGGGAACATAATTCTTGTAATTGACGAAATTCACACCATTGCCGGTGCAGGCGACGCGGAGGGCGGTATGAACGCCGCAAATATCCTCAAGCCCGCTCTTTCACGCGGCGAAATACAGATAATCGGCGCCACAACGCTGGCGGAGTACAGAAAGTATATCGAAAAGGATTCGGCGCTGGAAAGGCGCTTTCAGCCAATAATAGTAAACGAACCGTCGATTGACGATTCTGTTGAAATTCTGCGCGGAATAAAGGGCTATTACGAGGTATTTCATGGCCTTAAGGTGCCGGACGAGCTGCTCAGAAAAATCGTGGTATTGTCGGAACGGTATATAACCGATCGCTTTTTGCCGGACAAGGCCATTGATATTTTGGACGAAGCCTGCGCTCACCTCGCGCTCAGCAATCCTGTTTTTTCAAGAGTCAGCGCGCTGGGCGATGAAATAAACAAAATCCGTGCCGAAAAGGACTCTCTCGAAGCTCAGTCCGAAAAAAACAATGAAACCTATCAAAAAATCGCCGACCTCAAGGTGCACGAGCTTCAGGCCACCGATGAATTTTCAAAGCTTTCCGCCGAAAAGGACAATATACTTCTTTCGGAAAAGGATGTTGCTCATGTTATAGAAATTCAAACCGGCATTCCCCAAAGCTGTGTCACGGATGATGAAATTGCGGCGGTAATCGGCCTTGACGAGCGCCTCAAAAAGCGCATTGTCGGTCAAGACAAGGCTATTGACGCAATATGCCGCGCAATACGCAGAAGCCGCACCGGTATATCCTATAAACGCAAGCCTGTTTCGTTTATCTTCGCCGGGCCCACCGGCGTCGGCAAAACCGAGCTGGTTAAAACGCTGGCGTCCGACCTTTTCAACTCCCCCGAATCGCTTATACGCCTTGATATGTCGGAATTCATGGAAAAGCATTCGGTTTCCAGAATTATCGGCTCGCCTCCCGGCTACGTCGGATATGACGATGCCGGCCAGCTCACCGAAAAAATACGCCGCAAGCCCTATTCGGTCATTTTGTTTGACGAAATAGAAAAAGCGCATCCCGATGTTATGAACATTTTGCTTCAAATTTTGGACGACGGCAGAGTTTCCGACGCGCACGGCAAGGAAGTAAATTTCGAAAACACGGTAATCATCATGACCACCAACGCCGGCAGTAATCTTTCCTCGAATCTTTCCGGCTTTGCCGCTACCGTTTCTCTCATGGACAAAGACAAAACACAAAAGGCATTGGAAGAATTTCTGCGTCCCGAATTTTTAAACCGCGTTGACGAGATAATCACCTTTAACCGACTGACACACGAGGACTTCAAGGCTATTGCCGCCATAAATCTCAACGATTTGAAGCTGTCACTTGAACAGCGCGGCATAAAATTCAGCTTCACCGAAACGGCTCAAGGCTGTATCGCCGAAAAATCGTTCAGTGAAAAATACGGTGCGCGCAATTTGCGCCGCTTTATACAGACCGAAGTGGAAGATAGAATCGCAAACCTCATCATTGATTGCTATCCGCGCCGAATTTACGAAATAAAGCTCGACGGCGACAACGGAAATCTCACCGTTTGCGCTCTATGAATATACTGAACAAGCCGCTTTCGGAGCTGAAAACCGCTCTCGGAACCGATTTTTCCGTCGGTCTGTCGTCCAAAGGGGTTCGTGCCAACACCGATGCTTTCGGGCTTAACATGCCGTTTGACGAAAACGAAAGTATTTTGCTGTCCTTTTTGAAATCATTGCTTTCCGACGTTATGCCGTGGCTGTTTTTGGCAATGTGTGTGCTTTCGCTTGTCCTTCGCCGCAGTACATCGCTTGCGGTTTCGATTGTCCTGTTTTTAATCTATATCGTGCTGCGCTTTTGCGTATACGGATATATAAAGCTCACCGACCGCAAAGTTAATGCCTATCGAAAAATTTTCTGCACGGTAATACGCGGTGGCAAAAAGCGCAAAATAAATATGCGCGACATTGTTCCGGGCGATATACTGCTACTTAAAAGCGGTGAAATTGTTCCTTGCGACTGCATTATTGTCAGCGCGCAGGAGCTGTCGGTTTACGAGTCCTTCATCACCTCGGAATGCAGACCAATCCTTAAAAAGCCGCAGGGCGAGCTGCTTGAGGCAGAGGCGTATCACGACTGTCTGCTGTTTACCGGCAGTGTCGTTGCAAGCGGCACTGCAAAGGTTTTGGTTTGCCACACGGCGAACAACATATTCAATATCAAAACCGGGCCGCTGAAAAAACTTTTTACCAACGAAATGCCCAAGATTTACAAGAACAATCTTTTTGTCGGTAAACAGCTTTACCTCTTGTGGATACTGATGTGCTTTGTGGTTTTCGCTATCGGAATACTGCTCAAATACGATGTTTTCAACATGTTTTTCATGGCCGTGACGCTGTCGCTTGCGGCGCTGGGCGATTGCATTCCGCTGTTCAGCGAAGCCGCGATGCTTTCGAACATTGCCCAGCTTTACAAAAAGCACGGCTGTGTCTTGAAAAACTACAAGGCTATAGATACCTTTAATTCCACCGATACGGTATTTATCGAGAATTTCAACTACTTCCTTAACGCAATGCCGGAAATCAAGAGCTTTTACACAAACAGCGCCCTCTACTCCCCTGCCGGTATTCCGTCCGACAGCCGCAAGGAACTTTTGAAATACGCGATAGCCTCTATGATGTCACAGCCGAAAAGTCGACGTTATACCGATGTTTCGTTGACAAAATACGCCGCGTCGTTCGGAATTAATCTCAATAACATCGAAAACGATTTTCTTTATATTTCGAAATATTCCGGCGAGATTGATGCGGTTTTAACCTTCCGTGGCGGCGAATATGCGCTGGTTTCGCGCGGCTTTGCCGCCGATATGCTGGCGCGCTGTACCACTGTTCAAGTGAACGGCATAATACGAGAAATCGGCAGAAATGAGCGTTTTAACCTGCAAAATCATATACATAACCTTGAAATGGATTCTCAAACCGTAATCGCCGTTGTCAAAAAGGTGGTTTCGTTTTCGTCCGAAGAACAAAACTATTTCATCGACCTTGACAAGCTGACACTTGTCGGCTTTATCGGCTTTTACAATCCGATAAGCGCAGATGCGGTCAAGGCGCTTTCACTTTGCAAAAAGAACAATATCAATGTTGTCTTGATGGAAAACTCCCCTGTCGGCGCGTATATTGATATGGCTAAAAGCACCTCCTTGCTCGACGACGGCGATCTGTCCGCCGATTCGGAGAGTCTTGCGTGTACCGATGAAGGTCTGTTCCGCGCGGAGCTTAAAAGATACAAAATTTTTTCAAAGCTTTCGCAGAGTCAGCAGCTTCATATTGCAAGCTTGTACAAAGAAAGCGGCAGCGTACTTACCTCGGTTCCGAATTCGCTTGACGATATTCCGCTTCAAGCCGCCTCGGATGCTTCGATTACAGCCTATAACGAAAAGCTTTCGGCGCCGAATTGCTTTTCCGACGCGCTTTTTTTGAAAAAGAATTTTTCGGTATTTACAGCGCTTATCAAGCATTCGCGTGCCGTTTATCATAACGCGAATAGAATGCTGCTGTATATTTTGACAAATCAATTTTATATCTGCACACTCATACTTTGCGGCATGCTTTTTGAGAAAACACTGATTTTCAAACCGTCCGTGCTTTTACTGTACGGTATTTTTTCCGTTTTTCCGTACGCTTTGGCTATCAGCTGTGATCCGCCGCAAAGCGATAAGCCGCTCCCGCCTCCGAATCACAACCAATATATGTTCCGGCTTTTATCTCTTTTGCCGCCCCCCTTTATCGTCGGGCTCTCCGGCGGTATAACCACCGTGCTGGTTCATCGCATTTACGCCGCTTCGCCTCAGACCGCCGCCGCGGCCTCGTTGACAACCCTGTTCGCCGGTGCGTTTCTTACAGCGGTTTCAATGCGCAGTGACGATTTGTTTATAAAGCGGAAAATGTCTTGGGGCTTTAAAATTTCACTGCTGTGCAGTGCCGCCGTTCTTGCGACGGTGTTTTCCATCAAGCCGTTGTCCGCGGCGATGGGGCTTGATATGCCGAACTTGGAGGTGGCATTTATAAGCCTGATTTTCGCATTTATTCCGTTTGCGATAAGCGAAATTATCAAAAAAGCCAAAAATTTAACAAAATAGTGTTGCATAATATCTTATCA
>CAYWMF010000022.1:0-9911 GCA_964459175.1 uncultured Oscillospiraceae bacterium | reverse complement strand
TTCCGGTAGCGCTCAACGGCGAAAAGCTGGACGCTGTTTCTATGCTCAAAAAGCTTAACGAATACGGCGGAAAGAACGGTATCGGTATTATCGATATGGTTGAAAACCGTCTTGTCGGTATGAAATCCCGCGGTGTATACGAAACTCCCGGCGGAACCATTCTTTATGCCGCACATGATGCCCTTGAAACTCTGACAATTGACCGTGACACTATGCACACCAAGCAGATGCTTTCCGGCAAATTCGCCGATCTGGTTTATTTCGGCCAGTGGTTTACACCTCTGCGCGAGGCTCTGTCGGCGTTCGTTGACAAGACACAAGAAAATGTTACCGGTGACGTAAAGCTCAAACTTTATAAGGGTAATATAATTATCGCTTCTCTTACTTCGCCTTACTCCCTCTACGATGAAGAAATCGCAACCTTCGACGAGGACGAGGTATACGATCAGAAGGATGCTAACGGCTTTATCAATCTGTTCGGACTTCCGATCCGCGTAAAGGCGCTCAAGGACGAAAAAATAAAGAATAAATAAGAGGTCATTCTATGAAAATGTGGCAGGGACGCTTCAAAAAAGAAGCGGACAGCACGGTTAACGATTTTAATAGCTCTATTTCGTTCGATTCCCGCATGTACCGCGAGGATATTACCGGAAGCATAGCACACGCGGCGATGCTGGGTAAATGCGGTATAATCGAGCAGAGCGAAGCCGATGCTATAATTGCGGAGCTCAAAAACATTCTTTCCGACCTTGAAAGCGGCAAACTGCATTTTTCGTCGGATGCCGAGGATATACACATGTTTGTTGAGCAGGTGCTCACCGAAAGGATAGGCGATACCGGCAAGCGTTTGCATACCGCGCGCAGTCGTAACGACCAGGTGGCGCTTGACATCAGAATGTATATCAAAAATCGAATTGCGGATATAAGCCGTTCGGTTGTAGGACTGCTTGAAGTTATTCTGAACAAAGCGGGCGAAAATCTTGACTCGGTAATGCCGGGCTATACGCATCTTCAGCGCGCACAGCCGATTACCTTTGCGCATCATTTGTCGGCGTATGCCTTCATGTTTATACGCGACCTTGAAAGATTGTGGCAGACCTACGACCGCACAAATGTAATGCCGCTCGGCTCGGGCGCAATTGCGGGTACCACTTATCCCATCGACCGTTATTTTGTCGCGCAGCAGCTGGGCTTTAAGGATGTTACGCTTAACAGTATTGACGGTGTATCCGACCGTGATTTTGTGCTGGAGCTTTCTTCGAACATTACGCTTTTGATGATGCATCTCAGCCGTTTTTCGGAGGAAATGATTCTTTGGTGCTCGAGTGAATTTGCTTTTGTGGAGCTGGATGATGCTTTTTCAACCGGTTCATCTATAATGCCGCAAAAGAAAAATCCCGATATTGCCGAGCTTGTACGCGGCAAAACAGGACGAATTTACGGAAATAACACCACGCTTTTGACAATGATGAAATCGCTTCCGCTGGCGTATAACAAGGATATGCAGGAGGACAAGGAGGCTATATTCGATTCGATCGACAACGCCGTCATGTGCATTGATATGTTTGCCAAAATGCTTGATACCGCGCAGGTTCGCAAGGACAATATGCGTCGCGCAGCCGGTAAAGGCTTCATTAATGCCACCGATTGTGCCGACTATCTGGTCAAAAACGGGCTTCCGTTTAGAACCGCGTATAAAATCGTCGGTCAGCTTGTTGCGTATTGCATTGATAACAATAAAACACTCGAAACGCTTAGTATCGAAGAATACAAAAACGCTTCTGAGGTGTTCGACAGTGATGTATACGACGCCATAAATCTGGAAAACTGCGTTGCGGGACGTGATATAGTCGGAGGCCCCGGCAAGAATTCCGCGCAAAACCAGCTTAAGGCAATTTCGGACGCTATAGTAAAATATAAAAGCATAAACGAAAACGCATAAATCATTTAAAAATAATGCCGCGCCAAATGAATGGTGCGGCATTAGCTTATATTTACAGACCGTAAAAATAATGCCACACCGTTCAAATTAAACGGTGTGGTATATTTTTTATTGTCTTTCATCGAGCGGTATGTACTTTTTCGGCTTGGAAATTGCCTTGTAGGCGGGACGAATAATTCTGCCACCGGTAGTGATTTCCTCCATGCGATGAGCGCACCAGCCCGCAACGCGCGAAATAGCGAACAGCGGTGTGTAAAGCTCCGGAGGAATTCCCAGCATTCTGTAGACCATACCGGAATATAAGTCAACATTAGCGCATATATTTTTAGTAGTATTACCCTTGTAGTCGGCAAAAGCTTGCGGCGTGAGCTTTTCGACGAGCTCAATCAGATGAAATTCGCTTTCATAGCCGCGTTCATGCGCCAGCTTAGAGGCGTATTTCTTGAGCATAACGGCGCGCGGGTCGCTGAGGGTGTAAATAGCATGACCCATTCCGTAAATTTTACCGCTTCGGTCGGCGGCTTCGCCCTTGAGAATTTTTATAAGATAATTGTAAACCTCTTTTTCGTTCGACCAGTCGGCTACATTATCCTTGATGTCGTTGAACATTTGTTCAACCTTAATATTTGCACCGCCGTGCAGAGGACCCTTGAGCGAGTTGATAGCACCGGAAATTGCGGAATAGGTGTCGGTTCCGGAGGAGGACAAGACGCGGCAGGTGAACGCCGAGTTGTTACCGCCGCCGTGCTCGGCATGCAGAACAAGGCAAAGATCAAGAAGTTTTGCTTCTTCGTCGGTAAAGCTGCTGTCAGGACGAACTATTCTCAAAAAGTTTTCCGCGGTGGAAAGGCCTGGCAGGGGATAGTGAAGCGTAAGACTTTCGTTCAAAAATGCGTGACGCGCTACAGAATAAGCCTGAGCGGCGATAACCGGCATTTGCGCCATTATTTGAATGCTTTGACGCATTACGTTTTCAAACGAGCAGTCGTCGGGATTATCGTCGTAGGCGTAAAGTGAAAGTATACTTGATGAAATCTTATTCATTATATTCTGCGTGGGTGCACGCATTATGACGTCTTCGGAAAAACGCGGCGGAAGCTGGCGGTTTTCGTTCAAAATGGTGTTGTAAACCGCAAGCTGTTCTTTTGTCGGCAGTTCACCGAAGAAAAGAATGTAGGAACATTCCTCATATCCGAAGCGATTTTCCTTGACATATGCTTCAACCAAATCTTCTACGCTGTGGCCGCGGTAATAAAGCTTACCCTCAATAGGCTCAAGCTCGCCCTCGTTCAACAAATAACCGTGCACCAATGCAATTTTTGTTATGCCGGCGACGACACCCGTACCGTCCGCATTTCTTAAACCGCGCTTTACGTTGGTGGTTTGGAGGGAATTATATGGAATGGAATAATGCTCGCGGCATTTGCTGATTATATCCTTAAGCTCACCGGCGGCAAATTCGTTATGTGTTATTTCGTTAATCAATTTCTGCATAGTATTGCTCCTTTGCTGATGATACAATATATTATATTACAACGTGGATAAATTTGCAAGATATAAATTGTAAAAATTCAAAAACAATAAAAGAGATGATACGTATAATATGAACAAAAAATTACTGTTTCTGATTTTTCTGTTCGTTTTGATTTGGAATATGTCGTTTGTGCTGTTTTGTGATTTTGTTAAAAACGAGAATTCACCCGCAATGCTTGAAAAGAGCATTGAAAATACCGAAAGCAAGAGCGTTGAAAGACTTATAGTCGTTTATAATCATCAAACCGATAAAACGGAATATATGCCGCTTGAAGAATATTTGGTGTGCGTTTTGTCGGCAGAAATGCCAACAAGCTATGGAATTGAAGCGCTCAAGGCTCAGGCGGTGGCGGCGAGGACTTACACGCTTTATTGCATGGAATGCAAAAAGCACAATACAGCAGACGTTTGCACCGATTATCGACATTGCCAAGCCTACAAAGAGCAGGCGGAAATTATCGAAGCATTCAGCGCTTCGCAGCAGTCGTTGGTTAGGCGAGCGGTTAATGAAACCGCAGGCGAAATACTTATTTACGACGGCAAGCCAATCAATGCCGTATACCATGCAAGCTCGGACAAAATGACCGAAAACGCCGAAAATGTGTGGGGAAGCGCTGTGCCGTATTTGGTTTCCGTGACATCGGAAAATGAAAACGGTATGCCGGGCTTTTACAGCGAATTGACGCTTTCTAAGGACAGCTTTTTCGAAAAATTGCATTACGCCGGCTATGACGGAGATTTTGCAAGCGACAGTATTTTTACTTGCACAAATTCGACCGGTAGAGCAGAGCACCTGAAATTGAAAACCAAGAGCGGAGCGAGCGTGGAAATTCCCGGAACAAAGATAAGAAGTATTTTTTCACTGCGTTCGTGCAGTTTTGATATTTCCGTCACCGATGATGAGGTGAAATTCAATGTGCGCGGCTACGGTCACGGCGTCGGAATGAGTCAGTACGGCGCTAAAATAATGGCGCAGTCGCAATATACATATAATCAGATACTTTTGCATTATTACACCGGCTGCGAACTTTGCAATATAAAGGAATGTGAAAATTTTTAATTCAGCTGTATATTTTGCCTTTCCGTTGTTAAAAATATTGATAACAAAAGGAAAGGGTGAACAAAAATGGAGAACAGAAAAAAGAAAAATCTGCTTGCAACCGGAGCATATATCGTTGTGTCGTTTTGCTTTCTGCTTTTGATCGGCTTCGGCGTTTTTACATCGCTGAGGGCGGCATTTTCAAAGCCGAATGAGGTTGAAACGAAATTTCCGAAAGAAGTGATCGATAACGAGCCTGTAGCGCCGATATCCCCGGAAATTGAGCTAAAGCCTGATAACAATGAGGTTTTCGAGCCTGAGCTTGTGCCGGAAAACGCCGCGACAGATGCCATCGAGGAGCCGATTGTCGAGCAGGTGAAGTACGTAATGCCGACGGTCGGCGAAATCAGCAAGGATTTTTCGAAGGACACTTTGGTTTTTTCCGAAACCATGAACGACTACAGAACACACTGCGGTGTGGATTTTGCATGTGAATACGGCGAGCCGATAAAATGCTTCAGCGACGGCAGTATCGAAAGCTTTGAAAATGACCCGTTGAACGGTATGACGATGGTGGTACGACATAGCGATTCGTTAATAACGCGCTACTGCAATTTATCGACGGAATTACCGGAGGGCGTCGAGGTCGGCAGTATTGTGCGCGCGGGCGACAGCATAGCCTTTGCCGGTGATCCGGGAATTTTGGAATGTGCCGAGGGTTGTCATTTGCATTTTGAGATTGAGCGCGACGGCATGAAGGTTAATTTAAATGAATTTGATATAAGCGAATAATGTTTTGACAGGCGTGAGTAAAATCACGCCTGTCTTGCTTTTATATGACAAAAATACCGCCCGAATTTCATTCAGGCGGTAATAATCGAATTATGCCAAAAGCGCCGCACCGATTACGGTGCCGTATTGCGAATTCTGTGGTATAATAAAATTGACATGAAACATTTCGGAAAGCTTTGCAAATATCTTTGAACACTGCGGAATGCGCGTCAGATTTCCGGTGAGCACAATATCCGAAAGATTGCGACTGCGCGCCGCAAAAATCGAAACCATTGCAATTGTTTCGAAAACAAGATTTATTGTTCCGAGGGCGATATCGCCGGTTGTGGCAACGTCGCTCACTTTGCCGAAATTCGACGCTGTGGTATAATCCGGCAATGTGGGAATAATATCCTTTTTCGTAATGTCCGCAATACGCAGGTCGATTTTCGAAATATCGCCCTCCTGCGCCAACGCTGAAATGTGCTCGATGCATTCGACATTTATCAAAAGTTTGGACAATCCCAACAGTGTACCGCCGCCCATGCCGGTTCCGCCGAGATAAACGGTGGAATTTTTGTTTACGTGAACTATGGCTGTTCCGGTTCCCATACTGACAACTATCGCATCGTCCAGCCCAGAAAGAAACTTGCCGCCGATTCCGATGGCGTTGAATTCCTCAACATGTCTTGTCGGCAAACCGTATACTGTATCTGAGGTTATAAAGGACGAGCCGACGCCGGTAATCAAAACCTTGTCAATTTGGCTCAGCAAAATGCCGTTTTCGTCGGTGAATTTGCCGAAAGCGCCGTAAAACGAGGCCAGCGGGTCGTTCGCCTTTACAAAAAGCGGCGAAATAAGATGCTTTTCGGCGTCAAAACCGCATATTTTGGTGGTGGAACCGCCTATATCCACACCGATAACAATTCCCATGGATTGACTCCTTTTGATTTTACTTGACTGATTTTTCGAGAACTGCCAGTCTTGAGCAGAGGCAAAGAACATTCATAGCTTCCTGAAGCTCATTGTTCGGTGGGAAGCTGGGCGAAATGCGCAGGTTGTTGTCATGCGGATCCTTGCCATAGGGGTATGTAGCTCCCGCGCCCGTCAGAACTACGCCGGCATTTTTGCAAAGCTCGGCAGTACGCTTGGCACAGCCGTCGGGTAAAAACAGACTTACAAAATACCCGCCGTTTGGCTTTTTCCATTTGGCAATTCCGAGCGGTGCAAGCTCCTTTTGAAGCGTGTCGCACACAATATTGAACTTCGGCATAAGAATTTCCGCGTGCTTTTTCATGTGCTTGAGAATTCCGTCAAAGGTCTTGAAATATTTTACATGACGCAGCTGATTGAGCTTGTCGTGGCTTATTGTTTGGAAGAACATTTGTTTTTTGATGTAGTCGAGATTGTTCTTGGAGGCTGCCATTATAGCAACACCGGAGCCGGGAAAAGTTATTTTTGAGGTGGAAGCAAACATGAATATCATGTCCTGCTTGCCGTTCTTTTTCAACTCGTCAAACACGTTGAGCAACGTGTCGCCGTTTTCAAAGTCGTGGATTGTGTAGGCGTTGTCCCAGAAAATTCTGAAATCGGGCGCCTTGGGCGAGAGCGCCGCAAAGCGCTTTACAACCTCGTCGGAATAGGTAATTCCGTCGGGATTGCTGTACTTCGGCACACACCAAATACCCTTTATGCTGTCATCTTCGCTTACCAGCTTTTCAATCATGTCCATATCAGGGCCGTCATTGTGCATTGGGATATTTATCATTTCGATGCCCATTGCCTCGGTTATGGCAAAATGACGATCATATCCCGGAACGGGGCAAAGAAATTTTACTTTGTCCAGCTTCGACCAGGGCGTATTTCCGAGAATGCCGAACTGCATTGCCTTGAGCACGGTATCGTACATAATATTGAGCGACGAGTTGCCGAAAACGATAACGTCATCCGGCGTTACTCCCAGCATAGGCGCAAGCAACGCCTTGGCCTCGGGAATACCGTCCATGATACCGTAGTTTCTGTAATCGACGCCGCCGCAAACGCATTCACTGCTGTCGCTGAGCGCAGTCAGCATATCGTTTGTCAAATCCAGCTGAGCCTTGCAGGGCTTTCCGCGCGACATATCCAATTTGAGACCTTTTTGCAAAAGAGCGTCGTATTCGGAGCGAACCTTTTCGTACTCCTTTTTGAGCTCCGAAGAGGACATTTCAGAGTAAAACATATTATCAAATTTCCTTTCCGTTCAAATTGTAAATTAAAACTCGGCACTGCCCACCGTGCGGGGGAATGCTTCAACGTCGCGTATGTTGGTTATACCGGTTAAGTACATTATCAGGCGTTCAAAGCCCAAGCCGAAGCCGGCATGCTTAACGCCGCCGAATTTACGAAGCTCAAGATACCACCAGTAATCCTTTTGCTCGAGACCGAGCTCGGCCATTCTCTTTTCTAACAACTCTATGCGCTCCTCACGCTGACTGCCGCCGATAAGCTCGCCCACTCCGGGAACCAACATATCCATAGCCGCAACGGTTTTTCCGTCGTCGTTGAGACGCATGTAGAAAGCTTTGATTTCCTTGGGATAATCGGTTACAAATACCGGCTTTTCAAATATCTTTTCGGTCAAATAGCGCTCATGCTCGGTTTGCAGGTCGATACCCCACTCGACGGGATATTCAAACTTCTGTCCGCTCTTTTTGAGCAGCTCGACCGCTTCCGTGTAGGTGACATGCGCAAAATCCGATTCAACCAATTTGTTCAGACGCTCCAAAAGCCCCTTGTCGATGAAATTGTTGAAAAATGCCATATCCTGCGGGCATTTTTTCAGAACATAAGAAATGACATATTTTATCATATCCTGGGCAAGCTGCATATCGTCCTCAAGGTCCGCAAATGCAATCTCCGGCTCCATCATCCAAAATTCTGCGGCATGGCGCGGAGTGTTGGAGTTTTCGGCGCGGAAGGTGGGACCGAAGGTATATGTTCCGGCGTAAGCCAGCGCAAAGCATTCGGCGTTAAGCTGACCGGAAACTGTGAGGTTGGCTTTTTTGCCGAAGAAATCCTTGGAATAGTCGATATCGCCGTTTTCGGTTCTCGGCGGATTATCCATATCAAGTGTAGTTATTTTGAACATTTCACCGGCGCCCTCACAGTCGCTGGCTGTTACAATTGGAGTATTGGCGTAAACGAAGCCTCTTTCCTGGAAAAAGGAATGAATGGCAAACGCGGCGACCGAACGTACTCTGAAAACCGCATTATAGGTGTTTGCACGGGGGCGCAAATGAGCGATGGTTCTGAGAAATTCGGGAGAATGACGCTTGTTTTGCAGGGGATAATCGGGCGACGAGGTAGCTTCAATTGTGATTTTTTCCGCCTTTAATTCGAAAGGCTGCTTTGCCTCGGGTGTCAGAACCAGCGTTCCCTCGCAAAGAACGGCGGCACAGATATTCTGCTTTTCGATTTCATCGTAATTGTCGATAAATTCGCGCTCGAAAACCACCTGAATATTGCTGTGACAGCTTCCATCGTTCAACGCGATAAAACCGATGACATTGTTGGCGCGAATGGTGCGAATCCAGCCGGCTACCGTTATTTTTTGATTTTCAAAAGCCTGCATATCGGCATAGATCTCTGAAATTCTGGTACGTTTTGGATACATTGTGTTAATCCTTTCTTATAGACCTGATATATTTTATTAGCTGTGTTCCCGCCAGCGCACCTTCGTAGACCGCCTTGGCAATCTGCAAAAGTCCGCCGGTGCAGTCGCCGGCGGCATAAACGCCGGGATAACCGCAGGACATATTTTCATCTGTTATAATTCTGTCATTTTCGACCGCAATACCGAGCTTGCGTGCAATATCGGTACTTCCGGCAGTACCGCAGGCAACAAAAAGTCCGTCAATTTCAAGTGCGCGGCTGTTTTCGAAAATCACTTTTTCGACTTTGCCTTCGCCGGTAATTTCACGAATGACATCCTCTATTACAGGAACGCCGAAATCCGCTTGTGCCTTGGCACCGTTTGTCAAAATCGTAACCGATTCGGTAAGCGGAATGAGCTCTGCCGCCTCGTGAAGCGCATAATCCGAATTTCCGAGTACCGCAACCTTTTTGCCTTTGAAAAAGAATGCATCACATACCGCGCAATAGCTCACACCCATTCCCTCGAATTCCTTAAGCCCCTTTATATCGGGCGCTTTTCGCGACGAACCCATTGCAATTACGATTCCGTCGGCGGAATAATCTCCGCAGGAGGTGCGCACAGTGTACGAGCCGTCATACGCCGCCTCGAAAACCTCTGCCTCAATGAATTCAACGCCCAGCGCCGCGGCTTGCATAAGCCCGTTTTTTTCAAGCTCCGTGCCGCTTATCGGCTGTGGAAAGCCGTAGTAATTGCTGATTTTGTGCGCTTTGGCGAGAGCACCGGAGGACTTGGAAATCACGGTTGTTTTAATACCGGCTCTTTGGGTATACAGCGCGGCTGATATACCGGCCGGCCCCGAACCGATTATGATAACTCCGTTTCCCATAAAAACCTCTGTTTTTCAATTGTTTTTTTCCTTGATTTTTTTTCGGTATTCGTAGGCTGTCTGCTCGGTTTTGTTATCGCCGAAGGTATAGTAAACTCTGCCC
>CAYWMF010000021.1:0-9922 GCA_964459175.1 uncultured Oscillospiraceae bacterium | reverse complement strand
GCAACTTATTCCATAGGCGAAAGTCCCATATTGCTTTTAAAAACCTTCGAAAAATACAGCGGCTCGGATTTTTACTCGATGTACAACTTTGCCGAAAAGCTTTTGGGCAATCCCGAGGCGGATACAATCGACGTTTACGAGGCGCTGGACATGTTTTTGCCGGGGCTGTTTGCGTATCGCTCTATACTGGCCGGCGGCATTCCTATGGACATTCCGAATCTGCGGGACAAAAGTCAGCGCGACAAGTGGCGTGGCGACACCGCCTGCACCGACCCGAAAGCGGCCGGCGACAGCTTGTTGCCCACGAATTCCTGCGGAACACCCGATATCGACGGCAAGGTTTACGAGGCGGTACGCCTGAAATTCGAAAACGAACAAAGAAACGAGGATAACAAATAATCCATGTACTATATTTTGGTTTTTGCCGCTACAATCCTTTTCGCTTCGCAATTTATGTTCAACCAGAAATTCGAGGAGGAATGCGGCTCATCACTGACGGCGGCGATGCTTTTTTCACTGCTTTCGTCGGTCAGCGGTTTTCTGATTGTTTTTGTGATAAACGGATTTAAGCTGAGTGTTACGCCGTTTTCGGCGATATTGGCGCTCGTTGCGGCTGTTCTTAACATTGCCTACTCCATCGCAAGCGTTAAATCGCTGTCGGAGGTTAATCTCTCGGCTTATTCGGTTTTCGCGATGCTCGGCGGCATGCTGTTGCCCAGCGCCTACGGAATAATATTTCTCAACGAAGCGCTGACGGTCACGAAAATTCTGTGCTGTGTACTCATAATTGCGGCGCTGTTTCTCACAATTGATTTCGGCGACAAATCCGGCAAAAAAATCTATTATGCGCTGGTGTTTTTGATGAACGGCGCCGGCAGTGTCGTGTCGGTAATTCATCAAAACGACAAAACCGGCACCGCGGTTGACACCTTCAGCTTTCTGATGCTGTCAAGAATTTTCGCGGCGATAATTTGCCTGGCATTTTGTAGCAAGGCTTTGGGCGGCATCAAAAAGATGATGGGCGCCAAGCCGGTCATCTATTCGGTCGGCTACGCGGCGTTCTGCGGCATCGGAAATCTGCTTTCGCTGATCGCGTTGAAGCATCTGCCGGCATCGGTTCAAACGCCGATACTCACCGGCGGCGTCATGGTCATTTCGTTCGTGATAAGCGTTCTGCGCAAGCAAAAGCCCGGTGTCAAGGACGCCGTCGCAACCGTCGTGGCGCTGCTTTCGACAATTCTTATTGCGCTGTAACCGCATTCAAACGTGAATTTGCGGTATAAATGGAATTTTCGGATTAAATGCAAACTTTCGGACATGATCCGCATATATAATAGTTCGATACCCCGGTCAGCCTAACGGTTGACCGGGTTGTTTAATTTATGCATAACACCTCATCCGTCACACTACGTGTGACACCACCCTTAGCGACGGCAGTCGCGTCAAGGGGAAGGCTTCAAAAGGGTAAGTTGTGTGTCGAAAAATGCTTTCCCTTGAGGGGAGGCTCCGCCGTTAGGCGGTGGTGAGGTGGTGATTACATATATTTTAATTATGGAACTTTATCCGGTCCTCTGTAACGGCAAATTACAAAATCCTCTGCTTGAAAAAGCAGAGGATTTAAATAAGGCGATTTTATGCCGTTTACCAATTCATTATGCCGCGCACAAAGGCGGTAAGCTCAGCGGCGACGCGCTCATGGCATTTGAGGCCGGGGTGGCCGTTGCCGCCCTGCTCGCCGGGGCCGATGGAACGGGTGGGGAGATAATATATTTTATTGTCTGTTTCGGAAAGCTCCGAAACGATGCGATTGATAGTGCCGTGGAACGGATTGCCCATCATGCCATATAGCCAGATTATGGCGGCATTAGGATATGCCGCACGCATTTTTTCAAGCAGTGCCTTGCCGCCGTCGTAAAATTCTTCGGGCGTGGTGCCGCCGTGACAGTCGTTGGTGCCGGCGTTTATTACGACGACGTCCGGAGTCCAGAGTGAAAAATCGTGTTTTTCGTCAAGGTTTTTTAGGCGGCGTTCGTAAAAGGTGCCGAAGGTTGCGCCGATGTTACCGCCCCACTCGTGGGCGATACCCTGACCCGAGAAGCCGATATAACGTCCCTCGGCGTTAAGCGCCCGAGCGGTGAAATAAGCGTAAGTTTTCATGCCGTCGGAGCGGTGAGCGTGGTAGCCGGGGCCGCTGTAGCCGAGGTTACCGTAGCCGCAGGTGATGGAATCGCCATAGAATTCTATTTTGCGCGCAAGCTCGCAGGGCGGCGGAAGCAAGGTGGGATTGGCGCCCTCGAGAGTGATTTCGTCAAACCACAGTACGTCGGCCATATCGGCGTTGAGGCGAATGATGCTGAGGCGATGAACGGTGTCCTGCAAATCACCGACAATCACATGCTCGCGGCCGGTGGAAAGCGAATGCACACTGCTGACTCCGTCAACGGTGAGGCGAAGATAGACCGCCTGTTCAGCCTTAAGCTCGCCGAACGAAAAGCCGACAGCGTTGCCGCTGAACAGCATTTCAAGTCCGCTGGCAGTCCAGTGGACACCGAGAAGCCCATCGCGGGCGAGAGTTCTGCCGTGAATGAGGAATTTGTCGGTATTATCCGCTATTTTATATACTTTTTCCATATTGTCCTCCGGTTTTAAATATAATTACTTCATATTAAAATATATCAAAAGAACCGAAATATCGGCGGGGCTGATGCCTGAAATGCGAGAGGCGCGGCCGATGCTCTCCGGGCGCATTTTATTAAGCTTTTGCGCGGCCTCGAGACGTATACCCTTGATGGCCGAGTAGTCGAAATCGGTCGGCAGGCGTTTATTTTCAAGCTTGCGGAAAGCTTCGATTTCCTGGTACTGCTTTTTTATGTAGCCGGCGTATTTCAACTCGATTTGCGCGCGGTTGTAAATTTCTGCCGAATGAGGGCCGTAGTCCGGTCTTTCGCGGTCGAGGGGTGCAAGAACATCATAATTGAGCTCGGGACGGCGAAGCAACTCAGCAAGCTTGGCGCCGGTGGTAAGCTCACACGAGCCGACAGAGCGCAAAAGCGCGTTGGTCTGCGGTGACGGCGGTATAACAGCTTTTTCGGCGCGGGCGATTTCAGCGTCGATGGCTTCAAACAGCGCGGTTTTATCCTTGATATACTGTTCTGGCAGAAGCCCCGCGTGGCGGCCGTATTCCATAAGGCGGCGATCGGCGTTATCCTGGCGCAGAACCAGACGATATTCACAGCGCGAGGTCATTATGCGGTAGGGCTCGTTGGTGCCTTTGGTAACCAAATCGTCAATCAGCGTACCGATATATGAGCTGTCGCGGGTCAAAAGCAAGGGAGCCTTGCCCTGAAGCTTAAGCGCGGCGTTTATGCCGGCGACAAGCCCCTGAGCCGCCGCCTCCTCATAGCCTGAGGTGCCGTTAAACTGGCCGGCGCCGTACAGACCGGGAATATTTTTGAATTCCAGCGTAGGGTTGAGCTGTGTGGGGTCGATGCAGTCGTACTCGATAGCGTAAGCGGTGCGCATAATCAGCGCGTTTTCAAGGCCGCGTATCGAGTGAAGCAGGGCGCGCTGAACATCCTCGGGCAGCGAGGAGCTGAGCCCCTGAACGTAAAGCTCCGCGGTGTCCTCACCCAGCGGCTCCAAAAACAGCTGGTGGCGCTCTTTATCCGAAAAGCGCACAACCTTATCCTCGATGCTGGGGCAATAACGCGGGCCGATGCCGCGGATATTGCCCGAATACAGCGGCGATCGATGAAGATTTTCGCGTATGATACGATGAGTTTCGGCATTGGTGTAAGCGATATAGCATTTTTTTTGAGAGCGGGATGAAAATTCCCGCTTATCGGTATAATACGAAAAGCAAGCGGGGTTTTCGTCACCGTTTTGCTCCTCAAGTACCGAATAATCGACGGTATCGCGATGGATTCTTGCAGGTGTGCCGGTTTTGAAGCGCAGCATTTCCACGCCCAGCGCCTTGAGGCTGTCGGTGAGAAAATTCGCCGGGTGCATATTATCGGGACCCGAAGAATATGAAACATCGCCGACGATCACCCTGCCGCAAAGATAGGTGCCCGCGCAGACGATAACCGCCTTTGCGAAATATACGGCGCCGTAACGCGTGGTGACATTAAAGCCGCCGTCGGATTTTTCGATTGACACAATTTCAGCCTGAATAAGCGAAAGCCCGCGGGTGTTTTCGATAGTTTTTTTCATGGAAATCTGGTATCTGCGGCGATCCGCCTGCATACGGAGCGAATGAACCGCCACACCCTTGCCGAGGTTAAGCATACGGCTTTGCAGACAGACCTCGTCCGCCGTTCTGCCCATTTGGCCGCCGAGAGCGTCGATTTCATACACAAGGTGCCCCTTGCCGGTGCCGCCGATGGACGGATTGCATGGCATATTGCCCACCGCGTCGAGATTCAGAGTGAAAAGTATGGTGTCAAGCCCCATACGCGCGGCCGCCAGCGCCGCCTCAATACCGGCATGTCCGCCGCCGACAACTGCTATATCACAATTCAAATTCATAATTTACTCCATGGTTTACGATTATTTTCCCACGCAGAAGCGTGAAAATATGCTGTGCACGATTTCCTCGCCGACGCTTCTGCCGTCCAGCTCGCCGAGCTCGCCGAGGGCGCTTTCCAAAACGATTCCGCACATATCCTTCATTCCGAGGTGAAGATTTTCCAGCGCCTCGGCTATGCGGTCGCGCGCCTTGGAGATATTGGCGTATTGGCGCGCGTTGGTGATAAGTCCGCCGTCGGATGGATTTATGCGCTGTGAATCGTAAAGCGAAATAATTTTATTTTTAAGTATTTCCAGTCCCTCGCCGCTTTTGGCGCTTATCGAAACGGTGTCAAACGGCAAATTCGGCAAATTAAAGCCGTCGTCATCGCTTTTATTGACAAGAGCGATAACCTGCTTTGAGGAAGCCTTAAGCTTTTCGATTATGCAAACATCGTCCGCTTCAAGCGGCCTTGTTCCGTCGAAAACCGCCAGCACAAGCTCGCTTTTGTCGATAAGCTCAAGTGACAGTCCGACGCCTATTTTTTCGACAGCGTCGGCGGCATCGTCGCGTATGCCCGCCGTATCGTAAAGGTTAAGCATTATATTCCCGATTTTTACACGTATATCTATAACGTCGCGCGTGGTGCCGGGAATATCGGTGACAATGGCGCGATTTTCGCCTGCCAGCGCGTTGAACAGCGACGATTTACCGGCATTGGGGCGGCCGACAATGGCGGTATCGACGCCGCCCGTGACAGCCTTGCCGGTTTTGTATGTAGCCTTAAGCGCTTCGGTTTTTTTGAGCAGGTCGATGATTTCAAGCTCCAGCCGCTCGTCGGTCATATCCTCGAGATCCTCCTCGGGGTAATCTATTGCGGCGTAAAGCGTGGAAACAACGCGAACCAGCGCATCGTGAATTTCGTTGACCTTTTCGGTGAGCCTGCCCGAAAGCTGGCTATGCGACAGCAAAGCTGCCGCCTCGCTGGGCGCGTCCAGCAGCTCGGCAACCGCCTCGGCCTGAGTGAGGGTGAGCTTATTGTTCAGAAAGGCGCGTTTGGTAAATTCGCCCGCGCCCGCCATCACTGCTCCTGCGCACAGCGCCGCCTCCAGCACCATAGCTGTAATTTGTATACCGCCATGACAGGAAATTTCGACCATATCTTCGCCGGTAAAGGAAGCCGGTGCGGCGAAGCGTGTGAGCATGCCGTGGTCTATCACAACGCCGTCCTTGACTACCCCGCCGTATATCGCGTGACGGGCAGGGTAATCCATGACGGAGCTTTTATAATTCGGCTTGAAGCATTTTTCGGCGACGGAAAAAGCATCCTCGCCCGAAATGCGCACTATTGCGACGCCGCCCTTGCCGTAGGGGGTGGAAATTGCGGCAACGGTGCTCATGAATTAAGCAGAATATCCTGAGATTCGCTGATAAACGAGTTCATTTCCTCGGCGGTGAGCGAACGCTGAGCAATTACCGCCAGCATATAAATCTGCTTGGCGATTTTTGCGGCCTTGGGCTTGGAATCGGCGTCGGACAGCATACCCTCTACCTTTTTGATGAGGGGGCTGGACATATTTATTATCAGCTTTTCGTCGGTCGGCATGGGCGGCATACCGACATCGTTGGAGGAATACATTCTCATCATATCGGCAAAGCGTCTTTGCTCCTCGGACAAAATGATAACCGCGGGAACATCGTCGTTTTTAAGCATTTCGCATTTGACTTCCATATCCTTTTTATCGAGTGCTTCCTTAAAGAAGTCCTTGAGGATTTCGTTTTCGGTGACCTCGCCCTCGCTCTTGAGCGCGTCGTCAACATCGGAATCGACGCGGACGAATTTTATGCCGGCTTCCTTTTCGACAAAAGTGATAAACTGCTGGTCGATCATGGCACCCAGCATTACAACGCTTATATCCTGACCCTTGAGCAGGTCGATATAGCGGCTTTGCTGAACGGCGTCGGTGGCATAATAAACCTTATCCTTGAGCTTTTCGCCGTTCAATTCGGCATATTCCTTTTGGGTGACGTATTTTCCGTCAGTGGTTTTGAAAAGCACGATATCCTTTACGCGGTCGTAGAACTTTTTATCGCGCATACAGCCGTATTCGATAAAGGGCTTGATATCGTCCCAAAAGCCTTCGTAATCGCTTCTTTGAGTGTTGAAGAGCGAATTCAGCTTATCGCTGATTTTCTTGATAATGTGTGATGAAATTTTGGCAACGTAGCCGTTGTTTTGAAGATAGCTTCTCGACACGTTGAGCGGAAGCTCGGGGCAATCCAAGACACCCTTGAGCATCATAAGGTACTCGGGGATGACCTCCTTGATATTGTCTGCCACAAAGACCTGGTTATAGTAAAGCTTTATCTGGCCCTCAAGGTTTTCGTATTCGTGCAAAAGGCGCGGGAAATAGATAATACCCTTGAAATTAAGCGGATAATCGGCATTGATGTGAACCCAGAAAAGCGGCTCGCGATAATCGTTAAAAAGCTTTTTGTAGAATTCCTTGTAATCCTCGTCCTTGCATTCGGAGGGAGCCTTTTGCCACAGCGGATTGGGGTCGTTTATCGGCTGAGGCGCCTTTTCACTGCCGTCCTCGTTCTTTTCGGGCTGCTTGCCAACCTCGGTGAAATAGATTTCGATAGGCATAAAGGAGCAATATTTTGTAAGAATCGAACGCAGCTTCTGCGGATCGAGAAATTCCTTTTCGTCGTCGTTTACATGCAGTATAACTTCGGTTCCGCGCTCGGCCTTTTCGCCCTCGCCCATGCTGAATTCACCGGCCTCGTTGCAGGTCCAGAAAGCGGGCTTTTCGTTTTCAATAAAGGATTTGGTGTTGATATCAACCGTATCCGCAACCATGAACGCCGAATAAAAGCCCAAGCCGAAATGGCCGATAATGCCGGAATCATTCTTTTCGTCGTCGTATTTCTGAATGAATTCCAGCGCGCCGGACAAGGCTATCTGGTTGATATACTTTTTGATTTCTTCGGAGGACATACCGATGCCGTTATCCTTAACGGTAAGTGTTTTGGCGTCCTTATCGACAATAACGTCGATGCGCGGGGTTTGGCCGTCGTCGGCTGCCTCGTTGAGCGAAACCAGTCTGCGGTATTTGGTAATGGCGTCGCTTGCGTTGGAAACCAGCTCGCGCAGGAAAATTTCCTTATCCGAATAGAGCCATCTTTTAATAATCGGGAATATATGCTCGGTTTGAACCGAAATTCCGCCTTTTTCAAAATCCTTTGACATTCTGAAATACTTCCTTTCATTAATAAAAAATTCGTTGTTATTAACATTATATTATACCAAATATTATTGAACATTGTGTGAAATATTTATCAACGATTATGCTACGTATTATGGCGGGCGGTTGTCATTGTATGTCATGGTGCGAATGTGATAATATGTAAATACACCAAAATTTATTTAAAGGAGTGTTTACATGATCAACATCAAAATCGACGGGCAGACAGCCCACAAGCTCAACACGCCCGTCATCGCCGCGGATGCGGTGAATTTTGTATTCGTGCGGGCGCAATTTTCGGACGACTGGGCGGGTTTGAAAAAATCGTATATTTTTTCAAACGGTGCCGTTGCGGTACAGCTGGAAAGCGACGAGGACACCGTTGCCGTTCCCGCTGAGGTGCTCATACCGGGCAGTATGACAATAGGTATAAAGGGCGTAAAGCTGGACGAGGACGGAAAAGCAGTGGCAGTGCGCGCCACACACACGGCGTTGAGCTACGAAATTCTGCCGTCCGGCGTGGGCGGTGAAGCGGCTCGCGCAGGCGATATTACACCGACAGAGGCGGAGCAGCTGCGCGACATGCTGGAAAACTGCGCCTCCGAAGCCTGCAAATCACCTATCAGAGCCGGTGCGGGCAAAAACGCCTTGGAGCAAATAAGCTTTCCCGAAGCTCGTGCGGTGGGTGATTACACCGCGGCGCTGGGCAAAAACACGGTTGCCGGTCGAAAAAGCTACTACATAAAGTCCGTCAACGCCTCCGATAAAAAAATCTATCTATGCAAAGCTCAAGTAAAGGCAAGCTTTTCGAGCGCCGACAACACCGACGCGGAGTTTACCACGCCGCGCTATTCCGTCGGTGACGCATTTTCGATTATCAACGGCAATAACTATGAAGCATGCGGCAAAATAGTCAGCTTTTCGCACAATGTAATAACTTACAGTGAGGATTTGCCTTTTTCGTCCTTTACCTCAACGCCGAATGCCGACGATTATACCTTTTGTGTGCCGTCAAAGCCGCTGATCGGAACGCATTCGCTCGGTACGGCGGCTTTTTGCGTCGGTGAAGAGGTCAAGACCGCCGGCAGAGGCTCGATCGGCGGCGGAAGGTACAATCTTGCAGTGGGGGACTATTCGTTTGTCGCCGGAATGAACAACATGGTAAGCTATTGCTCGGCGGCGGTCGGAATGGGAAATACCACTCACGGCAAATTCAACTGCACCTCAGGCTCAAACAACTTTACCAACGGCGACAGCAACCGTGTTGACGGCTATCGCAACACCGTGAACGGTCTGCTAAACACAGTTTCGGGCGGTGAAAACAAAGTCACCGGCAATCTGCACGACGTCAGCGGGCAGTTCAACACTGTAAACGGTCATCGAAACACTGTTCGCGGACGCGGAAATATCTCGTCCGGCTGGACACAATTTGTAATGGGACAATTTTGCGTTGACGACCCGAATAAGCTTTTCGTAATCGGCAACGGCACCTCGGAAAGCGACCGCAAAAACGTGTTTTCCATCGATGAAAACGGCAATGTATATGCGCCCAACATTGCTTTGAACGACCCATATGTATACCGTTTTTGTTCGTATCGCGAAATCGAGCGCCGAATTTCGTCAAGCTTCAACACCACGCTTTCGTGCTATGCAAAGGCGCTGAAATCGGTTTCAAGCGGAGTGGATCCGAATATTATACGCAAATTTCCCACCTATGTTGACGGCAATGTGTATCCGTACATTAAGATGAAATACAAAATCGTCGTGTCGAGCGCCACAACCATGGAATCGAAAATTTACTATACCACCGCCACGCAAACAAGCTTTTCGGAATCAAAGGTCGCCATATTCAGCGCCACCGCCGACAATCAATGGCACGATGCTGTAATAAACATGAGTACCGCTTGGAAAGACAATTCCAAGAATTCCGACGGCAAAAACCATTGGGACAGCGCTGTCACCGCATTGCGTTTTGATCTGCCCAACAGCTCGTCGGTGGGGCAAACAGTTTACGTCGAATACATAGGCCTGTTCCATTCGCTTGAGGAAGCAAACAGCTTTGAATGATGAAAGGAAAAGAAAATGACAAATAACGATATTATCACCGCTTATGCCGTGCTCAACAATTGCTACAAGGTCGGCAAAAAGCTGGTGCCAAAGGGTATTG
>CAYWMF010000020.1:0-10678 GCA_964459175.1 uncultured Oscillospiraceae bacterium | reverse complement strand
ATATATTATTTTATAACAAATTTTAGGGGGAAACATGCTTTACGACAAGTCAATTGCCTGCTTTGAAAACAACGGAAAAAGGGTCACACTTAAGACACTCGCCATACCGAAATTTTTCGAGCTGATTTTTGTTCAAATAATCGGAACTGTCAACACTCTTATGCTGTCCGGCTATTCCGAAGACGCAGTGGCGGCATCGGGAGTTGCCGAAAGCCTGATAAGCGTCGCCATGGCGGTTATACAAATGATTATCACCGGTACCGTCATTGTACTGGGTGTCGAGCTCGGCAAGGACAACAAAAAATGCGCCGCGAAAATTGTCGGCGCCGGTTTGTCGGCTGTTGTGGCGGTTTCGCTGATAATAGGCGTCGGCGCAACGCTGTTCGCCAATCAGCTCATGTTCTTTATGAACGCCGGGGCGAACGTAAAGCAAATTGCCGTAGGCTACTTGAAAATCAAGGCGATATTTCTCGTTGTATCAGCAACGATGAACTTTTTCAGCAGTCTTTTGATTTGCAGCGGCTATGCCTCCTGCTCGCTGGCCGTCGGTACGGTGGGCAATCTGCTGAACATACTTTTCGGCTATATCGTGCTTTATTCCGGACTGAGCTTTCCGGTAAGCGGCGCTGACGGCGTGGCATTCGGCGGAATTGCGGCGCAGTTTCTTGCGTTGCTTTTGGGAATTTTCTTTTGTATCATCAAAAAATGCACATTTTCGCCCTGCTTTTCGCTGTCGAAAATGTGGCGTACAATACGCATAGGTGTGCCGGCCGGAATGGCGAATTTTTCGTTCTGCATAGCTTCGTTTTTCACCACAAGCCTGATAACTCAGCTCGGCGTTGCGGCAGTCAACACCAAAATTTACGTTTCGAACATCGTTTTTTACACCAGCCGCATGGGCAACGCCATATCGCAAGCCAACGGCATTATCATGGGGCGCCACCGCGGACGGGAGCGTTATGACGAAATAAAGCGGCTGTATTGGCAAAATCTGCGACTGGCCATGGGATTAAACATTTCGTTTTCACTTATCGCTCTGATTTTCCACAAAAGGCTTCTTATGCTGTTCACTTCAAACGAGCAGATAATAAATTCGGCCGCAATTCTATTTATAATTGATATTATTGTGGAAATATCGCGCGCTGTCAATCACGTTTCCGAGCAATCGCTTAATGCCAACGGCGATACCGCGATATGCTTTATAACCTCGGTTACTTCATGCTGGATATGTAGTGTGTTTTTGGGATATATTTTTTCCGTGGTATGCGGCATGGGTATCGCCGGAATTTGGACAGCCTACGCGCTGGACGAAACATTCAAAGCGGCAATATACATTTTCCGTTGGAAAAGCGGCAAATGGCAAGGTAAAAAAGTTTAATAAGGAGTACAAATATGGAATATAGCAAGAAATATCACAATTGTCTGCGACTTCAAATCACAAACGATAATCTTTGCGATGAGCGAATCGAGGATTTGGCCGAACATTGCACGAAATACGGCTTTGACAACGTCATGCTCATGATCAACGCCGAGGAATTCAACGTCGGCCACATAACGCTTGAGCAAGCGGCGCCGTGGATAGCTGTGCTCAAAAAAGCCAAAGAGCGCCTTGAAGCCGACGGTATCAGTGTCAGCATCAACAACTGGATCGAAATAGGTCATCTCGACCGCGGCAGAACGCTTCAAAACGGCCAGAATTTTGTCAATATGACCGATATGAACGGCAAAACGACCACACTTGTCGCCTGCCCGATGGGCGAAGAATGGCGCAAATACTTCATCGAATACGCAAAGCTTATCACTCGCGAGCTTCAGCCGGACACATTTTGGATTGAAGACGATTTTCGTTTGCACAACCACGAGCCGCTTGTTGGTATCGGCTGTTACTGCAAAAATCACATGGCCTACTTCAACAGCCGCCTTAAGACCAACTACACACGTGAAGAATTTGTAAACAAAATTTTTGCAAAAGGCCCCTGCAATCCGGAACGTAAGCTATGGTTTGAGGCAAACCGCGATGTCATGATAGAGCTGGCCGCGAAAATACGCAACGCTGTAAAATCCGTAAAGCCCGACACCGACCTTGCGATTATGTCCTCTGCACCGCAGTCACATTGCATTGAGGCGCGCGACTGGGATAGACTGTTTACAGCGCTCAACGGCGAAAACGGCAAAAAAATAAACCGAATCCACCTCAAATATGAGGAAGGAAACGGCAAAGCCTACATATATTATTTCAATTCGGTCAGCATGGCCGTGCGCGCAATGACGGACGACGACGTCATTGTGATGCCCGAAACCGAACACAGCTCCTCCAATCTCTACCGCAAGGGCGCGCGTTATCTGCGCTTTTCGTTGCAGGCTTCAACGCCGCTGGTGCTTTCCGGTATGACATATTCCCTGTACGGCTTCGAGGGCAGCGGTGTCCGCGACTCGTTCGGCTTCGGCCAAGTTGTCAAGGATTTACAGCCATTCATGCAAAAACTTATGGAAATACAACCAAAGTTTTCGTCCCTGCAAGGCGTAGTTGTACCAATAGACCCCAACGCCTCGCTGCACCGTGAAATCAACACTTCGTACACCGATCTTGAGCCGCGCGAATATCACGCTGCCGCATACCTGTCCGGTCTCGGCGCCGCGTATCGCTACAGCCGTGAAAAGAGCTTCGAAAATCAAACCGTATTTCTCACCGCTTCGTCTGCCGTTTGCTTTACGGACGCTCAGCTTAAAGAACTGTTCAAAAACAATTTTGTTATTATTGACGGCGGCGCGACCATTGAGCTTGAAAAACGCGGTCTGCTCGGTCTGATTCATGCTCAAAGCGCCACCGTTATACCGATGGACAGTGGCTATCATTCGTATGAAGAATGTGCCGATCCGGTCCTGCGCATCGACGGTGTACGCAAAATGCGCACCTCCTGCCGCCGCGACGCATACGGTGATTTTGTGCAAATCGAATACGACAATAATGCCGTTGAGGTTAAATCACATGTATTCGACCACAATGCAAAGCTTCTTGCTCCGGCAATCGTAAGCGGCGACGGATTTTTGGTATTGCCATACTTTATTGATCGCGAGCGTGTTTCGCTGTTCGGCGATTTACAGCGCCATTTCATACTTGAAGCAGTAAAGGCACACACGCCGAAACATGCGGTATGCGATGTTTTGGGCGTTAGTCCGTATCTTTACACCGAAGATAATCGTGCGGTTATGATCGTTTCTAACGGTCAGTTTGATAATTATTCTGAAATTGAGATGGTTATTGGCGGCTTCGAATTCAGCAAGGTGCTTCGCATAGGCGATGACGGACAGCTCAGCGAGGTTAAATATAAGCTCAGCGACGGCCATCTTAAGCTCGACACTCCATTGGAATACTTAAGTTCCGCCGCGTTGATATTCGAATAAGAACAAAATATAGACAAATGAAAAGCCCCATTTCCAAATAGGAAATGGGGCTTTCGGTTCATATATAGTATCAACAAAATGACAGCTCTTGCAATGAATTGCAAGAGCTGTTTTTTATCATGCTTATTTTACAAGCTCGATTATCGCCATTTCGGCTGCGTCGCCACGGCGCGGTCCGATTTTAATAATACGGGTGTAACCGCCGTTGCGATCGGCATAAGACGGAGCGATTGTATCGAAAAGATTCTTAACAACGTCTTCCTTGGTGATAAAAGCGAGTGCCTGTCTCTTAGAAGCAAGAGTATTGGTTTTACCAAGAGTTATCATTTTTTCGGTAAGACTTCTGACTTCTTTAGCACGTGTAACGGTGGTCTGGATGCTGCCTTTTTCCAAAAGCAGTGTTACCATTCCGCGGAGCATTGCCATTCTATGGTCAGTTGTTCTTCCGAGCTTTCTTGTTCCGGGCATTTATTCTACCTCCTATGTGAGATTCTTATAAAACCTTGAGATTACTGAATTATTCTTCTTCCTTCTTGAGGCCTAAGCCCAAAGAATGAAGCTTCTGTATAACTTCCTCAAGCGATTTCTTACCGAGATTTCTGACTTTGATCATATCCTCTTCGGTACGGTTGGTCAAATCTTCAACGGTATCTATACCTGCACGCTTCAAGCAGTTAAACGAACGAACCGACATGTCAAGCTCCTCAATGGTCATCTCAAGAACTTTTTCTTTGATGGTTTCCTCTCTGTCAACCATGATTTCAGCCTTTTTAGCTTCATCGGAAAGGTCGATAAAGAGGTTGAGATGTTCGTTGAGAATCTTGGCTGCAAGCGAAATAGATTCCTTTGCCGTGATAATTCCGTTGGTTGTAACATCCAGCGTCAATTTATCAAAATCAATGCTGTTTCCGACACGGGTATTTCCAACGGTATAGTTAACCTTGTAAACCGGGGTAAATATGGAATCGGTATAAATCACGCCGATAGTGGGTGTACCGTTCTGCTTATTCTTTTCGGAGGACACATATCCGCGTCCGGTGTCAAAAACAAGCTCCATATAAAGGTTTGCGCTGGAAGACAAGGTTGCTATATGATGGTTGGGATTGATTATTTCCAGCTCAGAGTCGGAAACAATATCGCCTGCGGTAACTTCACATTCACCGTGGACGTCAATAATTGCCGTCTTCGGAACGGATGAATGAAGCTTAGCGGTAATTCCCTTAATGTTAAGGATTATTTCGGTTACATCCTCTTTAACACCCGGTATGGTGGAGATTTCGTGCAAAACACCATCAATTTTAACACGAGTCACCGCAACTCCGGGTAACGAGCTGAGTAATATTCGGCGCAAAGAGTTTCCGAGAGTCATGCCGAAACCGCGTTCCAATGGCTCGACGACGAAAACGCCATGCGAACCGTCTTCCGAGGTTTCCAGTGTGGTTATACTCGGTCTTTCAATCATAAAAATACCCTCCTTAATTATTTTTCAAACACAAACTGCCGACAAATAAGAAATAAACTGCGAGGGTTTTATTATTTGGAATACAACTCGACGATAAGATGCTCTTCGAACGGGAAGTCAATGTCATCACGCTGAGGATTCTGAGCTATCTTTGCAACAAAGTTGGTCTTATCAAGCTCAATCCACTTGGGAGTGTTTGTAGCTTCAACGCCTTCGAGGATTTCTTTAATACGCGGCTTAGCGCGGCTGGTGTCTTTAACGGAAATAACATCGCCCGGCTTAACAATAAGCGAGGGAATGGTTACTTTCTTTCCGTTAAGAGTGAAGTGTCCGTGAAGAACGAACTGTCTTGCCTCACGACGGCTGTCTGCAAAACCGAGTCTGTAAACTACGTTATCAAGACGTCTTTCGATGAGGGTCAGCAGGTTTTCACCGGCCTGGCCGTCCTGTGCGGAAGCCTTTTCATAGTAGTTTCTGAACTGCTTTTCCAGAATACCGTAGTATCTCTTGGCTTTCTGCTTTTCACGAAGCTGTAAGCCGTATTCTTTTACTGTTTTTCTGCCTGCGCCGTGCTGACCGGGAACGGTAGAACGACGAGTCAGCGCGCACTTATCGCTGAAGCAGCGATCGCCCTTAAGAAAAAGCTTTACGCCTTCTCTGCGGCACTGTCTGCAAGCAGGACCTGTATATTTTGCCATAATTGTTGCTCCTCCTTATTATAAATTATACACGTCTTCTCTTGGGAGGACGGCATCCGTTATGCGGAATAGGGGTAACGTCTTTGATGAGGTTGATGCTGAGGCCGGCGGTCTGAAGTGCACGAATTGCACTTTCTCTGCCCTGTCCGGGACCCTTTACATAAACTTCAACAGTCTTCAAGCCATGTTCCATAGCTGCCTTGGCAGCGGTTTCTGCGGCCATCTGTGCGGCAAAGGGAGTGGACTTCTTAGAACCTTTAAAGCCGAGCTCGCCTGCCGATGCCCATGATAATGCGTTGCCGTTGGTATCGGTGATGGTTACGATGGTATTGTTATAAGTAGCGCGGATGTGTGCGGCGCCCGCCTCGACGTTTTTGCGCTCGCGGCGTTTTCTGATTACTTTCTTAGCCTGTGCTTTTGCTGCAGCCATCTAATTATTCACTCCTTTACTTCTTCTTATTTGCGATTGTCTTCGGCTTACCCTTACGTGTACGCGCATTTGTCTTGGTGCGCTGACCGCGAACGGGCAGACCTTTTCTGTGTCTTGTGCCTCTGTAGCATCCGATTTCGACCATTCTCTTTATATCGTAAGCTATATCTCTGCGAAGGTCGCCTTCAACCGTGTATTCTTCTTGAATAATGTCACGGAGCTTAGCAACTTCTTCATCGGTGAGATCCTTGCAGCGTGTATCAGGATTTACACCGGCTTTGGCAAGGATTTTGTTAGAGGTTGTTCTGCCGATACCGTAAATATAGGTAAGGCCAATCTCAACACGTTTTTCTCTGGGGATATCTACGCCTGCTATACGAGCCATTTGCTTTCCTCCTTATCCTTGTTTCTGTTTATGCTTGGGGTTTTCGCAGATTACCATAATATTGCCTTTTCTTTTGATAATCTTGCATTTTTCGCAAATTTTCTTTACAGAAGGTTTAACTTTCATTCTCTAATCGACCTCCATGTCTTTCGATTTAATTACAATCTCCGGGTAATTCTGCCCTTGGTTGGGTCGTAGACCGAAACCTCTACGAGCACTCTGTCACCCGGGATTATCTTAATATAGTTCATGCGCATTTTTCCCGAAACATGAGCAAGTATGATCATGTCGTTGGGAAGCTTAACTTTAAAATTTGCACTTGGCAATGTTTCAACGACACTGCCCTCAAATTCCATTACATCATCTTTAGCCAGAATAATCCCTCTTTCTTCAATACATGATAACAGAAAGCTCTTTCTTCAAGATATTATTAGTAAGCTTGCCGTCGGAAATCTTTTGTGCAATTTCTTCGCTTTGTGAAATGAACTTCAAATGTTTTAGCTTCTTTTTCTTTGGAGATTCAAGCCGCCTGACGCGCCCGTCCGAAATAAGCACATAGTCGTCATCAATAAAGCCGACCACCGCGAACAATCGATCCGAATCGCGACCGGCTGTGGAAAGTACTATACTCCCACCGGTAATGTCCATCAATTCAAGCCTCCATCTAAATTCGACTTCATATCAAAGTCAATAGCTCAACGCCGTTGTCGGTAAGCGCAACAGTATGCTCATAATGAGCGGAAAGCGAATTGTCCAGCGTTACCACCGTCCAGTCGTTTTCCAAGGTTTTTACATGATAATCGCCGATACAAACCATAGGTTCGACTGCAAAGGTCATGCCCTTTACTATGCGCGGTCCGCGACCGGCTCTGCCAAAATTCGGAACGTCGGGCTCCTCGTGAAGATTTTTGCCAACGCCGTGTCCGACATAATCACGAACAACCGAAAAGCCGTTTTTCTCGACAGTTTCCTGAACAGCTGCCGAAATATCACCTATGCGACTGTCCTGCTTTATCTTGGCGATGCCGTCATAAAAGCTCTGGCGGGTAACTTCGATAAGCTTTTTCGCCTCCGGGGAAATTTCGCCCACGCCGAAGGTATTGGCGCTGTCCCCGTGATAGCCTTTATAATAGGCGCCCACGTCAATTTTTACTATATCACCGTTTTTAAGAACTCTATCATCGGGTATACCGTGAATAACCTCGCTGTTAACACTGATGCAGGCTGAAGCAGGAAATCCGGCATATCCGAGGAAAGAAGGTTTTGCGCCGTGGGATTCAATAAAGGTTCTGATTTTTTTATCGATAGCCTTAAGGGTTACACCCTCTTTTACCATCTCACCGCCCAGCATCAGGGCGGTACCCGTTATTTTTCCCGCTTCACGCATTAGTTCTGTTTGACTTGCTGTTTTTAAAATTATCATTTGATATTTAAAGCCTCGAGTGTCAACCTTGTGGTATCCTCAAGCTTTTCCTGTCCCTCAACGGTGACAAGAAGATTTTTTTCATGGTAGTACGCTTCAAGCGGTGCGGTCTGCTCGTGATACACGGCAAGGCGGCTTTTGACAACCTCAGGGTCGTCGTCCTTGCGGATAGTAAGCTCTGCCGAGCATTTGTCGCAGGTTTTGTTATCACCGGTGGGCTTAAACACCAGGTGGTAGCTTGTACCGCAGGACGAACAAACGCGCCTTCCGCTCATGCGCTCCACAATATCCTCGTCGGATACATAAATGTTGACAACCTTGTCAATTTTAACACCCATTTTCTCAAGTGCTTCAGCCTGAGCTATTGTTCTGGGGAAACCGTCTAAAATAAATCCGCCGTTGCAATCGTCCTGTGCAAGTCGATCCTTGATGATGCCGATAACAACCTCGTCGGAAACCAGCTCGCCTTTTTCGATAGCCGCCTGCGCCGAAAGCCCCATGGGGGTTTTGTTTTTGATTGCCTCACGAATGATGGCGCCGGTCGAGATGGTCGGAATTGAAAGCTTTTCACTGACAATTTCGGCTTGCGTTCCTTTGCCCGCACCGGGGGCACCCAAAAAGATTATATTCATATATTTCCCTTTCTTAAATAATTCAAGCTATTATCCGAGAAAACCTTTGTAGTGTCTCATGGTAATCTGCGCTTCAAGTTCTCTTGCGGTTTCAAGTGCAACACCTACGATAATCAGCAGCGATGTACCGCCGAACGACATAGCGCCCAGGTTGCCCCAGCCAAGTGCGTTGAAAACAGCATTGAGAATAAAAGGAATTACCGCGATAATACCAAGGAAGAATGCACCAATCAAAGTCACACGGTTGAGCGACTTGGTGATGTAATCAACCGTAGGCTTGCCGGGACGAATACCGGGTATGAAACCGCCGTTCTTCTTAAGATTGTTCGCAACCTCGGTGGGATTGAAAGAAATCGCCAGATAGAAGTACGAAAAAGCAATGATAAGAACGAACAGAAGAATCGAATAAACCGGACCGGTGTAGGAGAATACACGTTCAAATCCTTCCCAGAAATCGCTCTTGCGGGGGAAGAACATGAGTATTGTAGTAGGAATAGAAACGATGGAGGAAGCGAAGATGATAGGCATAACACCGGACATATTCAGCTTAAGAGGAAGATATGTGCTCTGGCCGCCGTACATTTTTCTTCCGACCTGCTTCTTGGCGTACTGAACCGGAAGACGTCTTTCGGACTCAGTCATAAATACTACAAATGCGATTATAGCAAGAGCGAGCACAATCACAACTGCGCCGGCGATGATACCCTTGAGTGCATTTTCCTGCATCATCATGGGGATACCGGAGAAAGAGGAAGGCAAGCTTGCTACGATATTAGCGAAAAGTATAATGGAAATACCGTTGCCGATACCGTTTTCGTTGACTTTTTCAGCCAGCCACATGATAAGTGCGGCACCTGCGGAATAGCAGGCAATTATAACAATTGCTTGGAAAAAGCCGCTGGACATCAAAAGGCTGTAGCTCTTAAGATATACATAGTAGCCTGCACCGGTGATAATACCGAGTGCTACGGTGAGATATCTTGTAATCTGGTTGATTTTCTTTCTGCCTTCTTCGCCTTCCTTCTGCATCTTTTCCAATGCCGGGATGGCTATTGCGAGAAGCTGCATAACGATGGAAGCGGTAATGTAAGGAGAAATTGAAAGTGCGAACAAAGTTGCTTTGGAAAGTGCGTCACCGGAGATTATATTCATATACTGAAGTATCGAGCCGTTTGCGGTGGTGGTAAACATGTTTTGCAGCGCCGGAGCGTTGATAAACGGTACCGGGATCGCGCAGCCGATTCTGAACAGTACGATTATAACCAGTGTGTAAATCAGCTTACTTCTGATTTCGGGTAATTTCCACGCATTTTGCAGAGTTTTCAGCAATTAAATCACCTCTGCCTTTCCGCCTGCAGCTTCTATTTTAGCTTTTGCGGATTCGGAAAAGTTTTTAGCCTGAACGGTAACTTTCTTGGTAATTTCGCCGTCGCCCAAAACCTTTAAGCCGTCGAACACCTTGCTGATCATTCCGTTTTCTACAAGAGATACGATGTTAATAACAGCACCGTCCTCAAAAACGTTTAAATCGCCGATATTGATTATAGCATATTTGGTAGCAAATCTGCTGTTATCAAAACCGCGCTTGGGAAGTCTTCTGTAAGTCGGAATTTGACCGCCCTCAAAACCGGGTCTTACACCGCCGCCGGAGCGAGCATTCTGACCCTTGTGGCCTCTTCCGGCTGTCTTACCGTTGCCGGAACCGGCACCTCTTCCCTTGCGCCAAGCCGGTGTATTAGAACCGGGAGCCGGTGAAAGTTCATGAAGCTTCATGGATTGTCCTCCTTGTCAACAAATTTGTTTTAACATTCATTAGTCATTAGTCAACCTTTTCAACTGTAACAAGATGACCAATAGTAGCGATTTTGCCCTGGGTTGCCGCATTGTCGGCCTGAATAGTGGTATCGTTAATCTTTTTCAGTCCGAGCGATGCCGCAGTCTTTATCTGCTTGTCAAGACGACCGATAAGGCTCTTGGTAAGCGTGATTTTTAAAGATGCCATAACACCATTCCTTTCAACAAACAAGTTTGATTATCAGTCTGTGATCTGTTCAGGTTCAAGATCTCTCATTTTAGCAACCTGATCAACTGTTCTCAAAGCACGAAGACCTTCAAATGTCGCTTTTACAACGTTTGTAGGATTGTTGGAACGAAGGCATTTTGTACGAACGTCGCGAACGCCTACCATGTCGAGTACGCTTCTTACCTTACCGCCTGCGATAACGCCGGTACCGGGAGCAGCG
>CAYWMF010000019.1:0-10973 GCA_964459175.1 uncultured Oscillospiraceae bacterium | reverse complement strand
ATAGGTGGCATTCGCAACCTCAAGCCAGTTGTATTTTTTTAATATAAACTCATCGGCGCCCGCCGCAAGCTCTTTGGTCGCCGCGGCATTTTCGCACAAAAAGCGCAGTTTTTCGGTTAAATCCTTGACATCGCCCTTTTTAAAGTACATGGCTTTATCCTCGGCAACCGACGTGTTTTCGGGGATATCCGAGCACAAAACCGCGTTACCGTACGAAAGCGCCTCCAAAAGGCTCAGCGACATGCCCTCGACATCCGACGGCAGTACGGTAAGATAGGCATTGCTGTACATTTCGTCAAGAATATCGCCCGATATAAAGCCGGTAAAAATAATGTTGGGGTTGCCCGCGGCTTTTTGCTTGAGCATTTCGACATAATTGTCGGTGTCGCTTGTATCGCCGGCGATAACCAGCTTTTTGTCCGGCTTTACGGCGTTGTAGGCATCAATAAGATAGTGAATTCCCTTTTCCGCCGTCAGCCTTGAAATAATGCAGATATAATCTCTGCCGACCAGTCCGTAGTCCTTTGTAATTTTATCCGCCGGTCTTTTTACGGGCGCGGCGACGCCGTTGTGAATTATCACAGTGTCGCGGTTATAGGTCTGTCTGAAATAATCCTGCGCGCTTTGGCTGAGAACTATTATTTCATCGGCGTATTTTGCAAGCACCTTTTCACCGAATTTGATATATTTCGAAGCGAAGCCGTGTCCCCATTTTTCCCTCTGCCAATCCAGTCCGTGAACCGTGGCAACGCATCGCTTGCCAAACAGCTTAGGCAACCACAGCGCCGCGCAGGGGCCCTCGGCGTGAAAATGAACTATATCGTAATTGCCGAAAGCCGCGTATATCGCCGCCGTGAATGAGGCCAGCATCGCGGCAACGCCGCGTGCCTTTATTGTGTGAGCCGTTTTTAGCTTGACACCGCGATAACTTTTGTCAACGACGGTGGCGACAAATTCATTTTCCACGCTGTCCGACGAACGGTTATAGCAGGTAACGTCAGCCCCTGCCTCAATCAACAGCGGACACAGCGTGGTAAGCACATTTTCAATTCCGCCTCGTCTGGATGGGACAACCTTGTGCCCCAGCATTGCAACCTTCATTTTGTTCTCCAATCCGATTTCACCGCCCGGTCGCGCTGAGCATAACAATGGGAGTTTTGAGCATGATTTTCAAATCATTCGCAAACGTACGGTTCTGTATGTATTCCAAATCCATTTCAACCCACTCCTCGAACGAAACATCGTTTCTGTTTTCGTGAATCTGCCAGGTGCAGGTAATGCCGGGAGTGACAATAAGACGAAGCTTTTGATAATCGGTATAAAATTCAACCTCGCGCGGAAGCGGCGGTCTGGGTCCGACAAGCGTCATATCGCCCTTTAAAACATTGAAAAACTGCATAAGCTCGTCCAGCGACACCTTTCGCAGGAACTTGCCGACACGGGTTATGCGCGGGTCGTCCTTGATTTTAAATACCGGTCCATCCATTTCGTTCTGCTCGCTGAGCTCTTCAATCATTTTTTCGGCGTTGGGGCGCATGGTGCGGAATTTGTACATATAAAATTCCTTTTCGTGACGTCCGACTCTTTTTTGCTTGAAAAACGGTCCTGCGCTCGGATCGTCAATGCAGATAACAATCGCTATAACAATCATAAGCGGCAGAAAAAACAGCAAAATCAGTGTTGCGAAAAATATATCGAAAATCCTTTTCTTGAGCCAATACGACTGATAGGATTTTTCCAACAGCTGCTCTAATTTTTCTCTGGTTTTTTCGTCAACCTTTTCTCTCTCAAGATACGGCAATGTTTCACGCTTCTTTCACATTAATTTATTAAATTCATATTCATAAGGCTTTGTTGCTCCGACAAGCGATTATCCGAAAGATAAAACTTGCAAAAACCCTTTTTACCTCTGTCAATCAGCTCGTTTTCATCCTCAATATAACCCGGATGAAACAGCAATTCAATATTGCTTTTTGTTTTATCGGCAAGCCGCCGATAATGCACCAATACCTTGTTAATTCTTTCGATGCGCATATTTCCCGAAAATAAAATTCCCATAAAATACGCCGTATTTATGCCGAATTCGGTAAGGCGCTTACGGTTAACACACCCAAAAAGCTTCAGCACCCACTGCTTAAGCAAATTCACCGGTCGATATGTAAAATACAGCGACGGTGTCAGCAAATACGGCATCAGCGGCTCGGACGGATAACGGAGATATTCAACCTTAACATTTTCGTCCTTTATTGCGTGCATCAGCGCTTTGAAAATCAGCGGTATCATATGCACATGCTGGTGGCTGTCGCAAGCAATGGAGCTTGCGCTCGGAAAAAGGCTTTTCCAATATCTGATCTGCTCTCGGATTTCAATATATACTTGCTTTTCGAATTCTCTTTTTTTCGGTGAAAGCGACAGCATAAACAGCCCGCCGAAGGAATTTTTGAAGTAACCGTTATCTGAAACAAGCAAACTCAGCTTTTCGGGCTTTGAAAGCGGCTTGCCCTCAACCAAATTGATATGCAGTGACAATAGCACATTATCGTTTGAAAGGCTTTCCTTTAAATTCTTGATTCTACCGTTTGGCAAAACGCTTATCTTGTTCAGCGCTCCGCCGCGCAGACAGCTTTCTATCCGTTCACAGCTTGCCTGTGATATTCCGTAATCATCCGCACAAATATATAGCATTGTATTATTCGACTTGCTCGCCCAGCTTTATAACAATCACGCCGTCCATAACGGCCACGGAATTACTTTGAGGCCAAATACTTAAAGTGTCAATGCTGTTTTTTGCTAAAAACTCGGCTTTTTCCTTTCCTGCCAAAAACTTATATTCCTTGGCACAGTAATCGTTGAGCGCACTGCACAAAACGCTCTGTCCGAACACCTCGTCGTCGGCTCTCAAAATATAGCTGTCGGTCGTTCCGGTCATATCCGGCGGCAAATTCGCGCTGTACGCCTCACTGCCTTCAAGCGCGCCGATAACCAAAATGCGCTCACAGCTTTGCGCGCCGTCGGTCTGCTCGATTCTGTCTGCAATACGAATAAGCGTACCGTAGGATTTTTCGTATGACATTTGCAATTTATGGTAGCTTACATTCGCGATAACCGCCTGATTGAATATAACCACGGCGCCGAGCGCGAGTATAATCCACGCTTTGGCGGCGTTCAGCTTAACGCTTTTGAACTCCGTCACCTCATATATAAGCACGAAAAACAGATAGAACACGCAAAATCCCATCTTCATCAGGTTGTGATAATCTATACTGCCGTTGATAAACGCGAGCACATTCGCACCGATCGGCAAAAGCACCGTATAAGCCGCCAACAGCGCGATGCGCGGTAAGCTCAGCTTGTTTTTGATTATATTTATCAGATATAAAACCACCGTCACCGCAAAAACAATGCAATTGAGCACACAGAAAGCGCTCACGCCGTTTGAAAAATCAAAGAAATAATCGACAAACGAATGCTTTATAACATACAGCGAGCTCCAAATATCTATGCCCGACAGCGACGCCGCGGAGCTTATGCCCTGATACTCCAAAAGCTCGGTAGCGGTCAGTTTTAAAAGCAGCGTCATTATCAGATAATAAAGCGCCATACCGCCGATGCCGGTCAGCAGGAATTTTACACCCCTCAGCAATGATGTGCGGATATCCTCGGCGTTATGCACCAAATCGACGATCAAGCGGCACAACAGAAGCATAACCGTGACGGTAACGTACGCCTGATAAATGCCCGCGGACAGCGCTATCATAACCGCCGAAGCGATATATTTCGGTTTTTTGCTCGTCATAAGCATTGCCGCCGCGCTTGACAACAGAAACGCCAAACTGTAGCCATCGGCCACATAATTATAAAGCATAACCGATGTAACCGTCGGAAATGTAGCGATAATTGCCCCGACAAGAGCAGCGGTCACATTCTTTTTAACGTCGAACATTTTGCAAATGCAAACCGCACCCAAGGCGTGAAATATAATCGTGACAAGGCCGGTAAGCCACGGCAAATCGTAAAACGAGCTGGGTGCGCAGGCTACGGGAAGAAACCATCTGCCTATAGCGACCATGTTCTGCGCATCGTATCTCATTACAAGTGAATCCCAATTCGGAAGCCAGCTTGTGATTTTGTAAAGATGTGCCGCAAAGCCCGCAATAATCGCGGCAAAAAAGCAAATTTTCCATTGCGGAAGTATGTTCTTTTTGATTTTTTCGATTATGTTTTCCGGCATTTTTACCACTCCAGCCATTTAAATTTATGCAAGAACTTACCGTAAAGTTTATCGTAAAGCTTCACGCCGATAATCCTTTTTATGCGCGTCGTGCGCTTGGTAACCGGCGAGGTCCATGAGGCGCTGTAATGATGTATGGAATACGTCTTTGAAGTCACGGCCTTTTTGGCGGTATAATATTCCGTCGGGCAAAAATATTCCCGCGGCAGAAAAAGCATATCCATAAAGCGCTGGTTAGTATTTTTGACGTCCATGCCGAGCCTTTGCAATGCTTTGGTATTTCTGTCCGGGCAGGGCGTCAAATCATAGCTGCCGTCCGGCAAAACAAACGGTATACCCTCATAATCCTTAAGCAGCTCGCCGATAACCGTGTTATCCGCTTCGGCGCCGAAGCCCAGTCCGCTTGCGATAATTCCCTTTTCGTCAAAGCCCATATAGCCCTTATTTTCGAGCAGGTCGTCGAGCGGGCGAAGCAGCTCTACATCGGTATCAAGATATATGCCGCCGTTATCGTAAATTACCTTAAGGCGGACATAATCGCTGACAAACGCCCACTTACCGGCTTGAAAAGCCTCGTAGGCATATTTATTCTGCGACAAATCAAAATTTCTTTCGGTCCAGCAGACTATTTTATAATCCGGGCAATATTTTTCCCAGCTTTTGATACATTTTACAGCCAGCTTGGGCAAATCGCCGTTGCCGAACCAGCAATAGTGGATCACCTTCGGGATGCTCATTTTTTTCTCCTTATCAGCTCAAGCATATTTTGAAAAGCCGTTCTTTGAAACACAAAATTCGTCGCTATGTACAGCGGCACTATCCAGCAGGAATGGATAATTCCCTTTAAAACCAGCTTGCCGAACGAAAGTCCGCTGAAGCTGTCCACAAAGAATATCGCCATTATCAACGCGAACACCGCCGCATTGATAAGCCAAATTTTGTATGTGCAAAACATGCTTCTTTCAAGCACCTTTTTATTGGCGTAGTAAATCATCATTATTCCACGGTACAACAGCGCGGTTATTGTTCCGAATATCGCACCGCAGATGCCCCATTGCAGAATTGCGAATATCGAAACGAGAATATTTATTATCATCTCGATAATTGCATGCGAACGGGTTTCCTCGAATTTGCCGGAATACTCCAGCACATGGTTGGAGGGCAATTTGCCGTTTGACAAAAGATTCATTATAACGAAAAGCAATACCAAATACACATTTGTATAATTCGCATCGTTTATGCCGCCGGTATATATCTGTATCAGCGGAAGCAGGAACACCGCCATCAACGTGTAAATTATAAAGGTCGCCATTATATAAAAGGTTTCGTACACGTTATACACCTTGGCGAATTTTTCGCGGTCAACCTGGAACATTTGCCCGAGGGCGAAGCTGAAGCCGGAAATTATGCTTGTAATAAACGACTGTATCTGCGAAAAAAAGATATTATATATCGTATAAACGCTGACAACCTTGAAATCACACAAAAACGACAGCAGAAGAATATCGGTATTATTGAAAACCATCGCCGAAATCTGATGCACCAAAACCGACTTTTTCTGCGAAATCGCCTTATAGTCGGGCTGTGTTTTCATATCGAGCCAGGTATATCGGCGCTTGGCGTAAACATACACGTAAAGCAGCTGAAAAAGCGCCAAGATGCAGTAGACCAGCTGAATCAAAACAAGACTGTCGGTAAGCAAAAGAACAAGTATTTTGCCGACATTCGACAACAGCTGAAGCACGGTTTCGGAATTGGTTATAACGTACTTTCGGCCGTCAACCTCCATGAGTATTCTGTATTTTGCCTGTATAAAATAGCTGAACAGCGACGGAACGGCATTCAAAAGCACTATTGCGAACAGCGCATGACTGTCTATGCCGGTCGGCACGACATACGCATATATCACTGCTGTGAAAAGCACGATAACCGAATAAATAATTCCGGTTTTTATATAATAATTGTTGGTTGCCGAGATAATGGAATTGGCCCTGCCGTGGTTGTTTTCGGCAATCGGCTTATAAAGCGCCTGGGTTGTGGCAAGTCCGACGCCCGCCTCCAAAAGGCTCATATATGTAAAAATCTGCTTTATCGTTGAAAGCACGCCGTTTACCTCGGAACCGAAATTTTCAAGGTACAATCGCGGCAAAAGGAAGCTCAAGGCTATCAAAACAACCTGGTACACCACGCCGGACAGCAAATTATATTTTATTCTTGTGTCCTTTTTTTCCATATACAAGCACCTCCCACACATAATTTTGCAAATAAAAAAAGCCGCAAAATCGAATAAATCAATCCTTGCGGCCAGTCAATCATAGCATAACGCCTTAGACACTGAGCTTTGTGTCCCTATCTTTCGATAGGTTTACCCAATTATTAAGTCTTTACATTATTAATACACTGTTTATAGTATAGCACAAAAAAATACATTTGTCAACAACTTTTATTATACAATCCGAATTTTGGAATTTATTGCATATTTGCGTGCTTTTTTTCGCGCTTTTTGTGCAATATGTGCAAAGGAATCATACGCGATTTGTGATATATTCCTCAGTCGCGTTATCACGATGTATGATTTTTGCGGGATTTCCGACAACTATCGAATGGCTTGGAACATCAAAATTAACATACGCCAACGGCGCAATCAGCACATCCTCGCCGATTTCGATATTTCCGACCACAACGGCGTTTGTGCCGATCCAGCAATTATCGCCGAGCCGCGGTGCGCCCTTTCTTTTACCGCGATTTTCGGCGCCTATCGTCACGCCGGTGCCGACATTAATATTCTTGCCCAGCACCGCGTCCGGATGAATAATCACGCGCCCGCTGTGACCTATGTAAAAGCCGTCGCCTATAACGGTTCGCGCCGGAATTTGTATCTGCGTTTTATAGGACATGAGCTTCAAACGGACGGTGTACAGCAATTTCAACGGCTTAAAGCCGCAATAATGTGCTTTTCGAAGCAGTGCGATATACTTCACTTCAACCGGCCTTAAAAGTCTGTGGGCAAGACCCTCGCCCTTTTCGCCGTAGTAGCGGTACAAATCGCGTGAAAAATGAATGTTCATAGCTTTCTTAAGCGCTTGTCGCTTTTTTCTCCAAAAATATTTTTCTTGTAACAAAATTATACACCGGGACAATTACCATTGCGAAAAGCTTGACCACAATGTAATGAAGCGATGTCAAATAATTCACTCCGACCCACATAACCGCTTCGTTTATGAGCAGTCCTCCGGCGCTCAGCGCGACAAATATCACAAATTCCTTTATCTTGTTCTGCTCCTTACCCTTGAACACAAAGCGCATACTCAAAAGGTAATTGGCGATAACCGACACCGAAAAGGATATTGCCGACGCCAACAGTACATCAACATGGAGTACCTCCTTCAGAAGAACCAGCAAGCCCATATCAATAACCGTGGCAACAGCCCCGACAAATCCGAATTTGATTATCTGCAAAATCAGCTTTTTCACGTTAACACCTATTTTCTTCTTTTCTTTCAAAGATCCAAATTGTATTGATTTCATTGCTGTGACGGTCGTTGTTCGGATATACCGAGAATATTACCTGCTCGCCGTCAATTTTGGTAAACGTAATTTGCGGCAAATTGCCCTTGCGAATATTGTTTTCAAGCGCGTCGTATTCCAAGAAATTAATTAGCGCACGGCGATATTCGGGCTTTACCCAATCATGAATATATTTCTTCATTGCCTTGGAAAAGCTCGGTGTTTCGTCAAGAATTGCGGAAAAATACGACGGAGTAAGCACCTTAAACGCGCTGTCGATTTTATGTGATACACAATAAATTCCCAAGTACCTCTTGCTGAGCAAAGCCATGCAAGCATCAATTTCATTTATGCCGGTAAAGCTCAGCTCCATGGAACGATTGGCAACCTGCGACATTTTTTTGATTTCTTTTTTCTGATAATACTTTGCCTTTTCGGCGTACATAATTCTTTCGGCCTCAATAACCAGCTCGTCCACCGTCATGCCGGACTCACTGCATTTTACGCCCACCGAAATGTAATATTTCTTTTCTTCTATCTTAGCGTTGGCTGCGGATATTTTAGCGCTTATTTCTTCATGTGAAAGCCCTTCGGTGAAAATCAGCAGCTCGTCTCCGCCCATTCTGTATATATTGCTGTGAAACTCGGCTTTCAAAACATCGGCAATATATTTCAGCATTCTGTCGCCGCTGGCATGGCCGTAGGTGTTGTTGATATAGCTGAGCTCGTTAACATCAATATAGATACAACCCAGCTTTTCGGTGCCGTGCGCGAATATCTTTTTGATATCCTCCTTATATGCCATACGGTTGGCAATGCCGGTCAAAGCGTCTACCAGCGCCATTTTTTCGGTTTCGGCAAGGTGTTTTTGGTTATAGACCGCCATGGTGAAGCAAATTGCAATATCCTGCAAAAGCTCTTCGACATGGTTATGACCGTTTATAACACCCAAAATGCTTGTATTATTTTCGTTATCGACTATGTAGGCAAAATTTATCGTCTTGATTTCATGCAGGTTCAAGAATTCATAAAAATCCGGCATTTCGCGCTTAAATCTTTGATTTACGACAATCTTGTCAAGATACAGCTTTTCTTGATTATTCTTGTTGTTTTTTTCGACAAAAGACCATAATTCCGAAATAAAATATGCTCTGTCCTCGCCGACCAGCAGCTTATAGCCCAACACCGGCGCGATATAGCCGTAATCGGTGCCGTATGGGTCGATAAAAAACGCCGAACGCGAATTTGCAAATTTGATTATTCGTTTAAACGCCTCGTACACTCTGTCGAACTGTTGATTTAACCCCAGCAGGCATTTTCTTATGGCGTCGGTATTTTTGCTTATTTTCAGCTTTCTGCGCTCGGACAAAAACATTAAAGTGACATACGCCGCAATGACAATTGCCACCATAAAAATCAGATACGCCATTCGCTTTTCGATCTCATGGGCACGTGCCATAACAATGCCCTCCGGCTGGAGCAGCATTATTTGCCAATCGGAAATTCCCAGCGGCGCATAGTGAGCGTACATATATTCGGTGGTGGAAAGTGATCTGAAAGAAGTATAGCCCTCCTGACCGGCGGAAAAATCGTCAATCATCTTTTCAAACGAAAATCCGTCTGCGAAAGGTGTATTTACCAAACTTATAACATTTTCAAGGATATCGTGGCGGGTATCGACAATAAGGTTTCCGTTGCCTATTTCAAGCACAAAAAGATCGGCATTCATCGAATCAACCTCATCTCTGTACCTTTCATTAAGCGTTTCAAGGCTTATTATTCCGTACAAAATCGCGATTGTATTGCCGTTATTGTCCTTTACCGGGACGGCACGGCGAATTACCTGTCTGTCGTCCCGCGTGAAATCGTTCACGCGGCCGCTGATATATTCACCCTCGGCCGTCTCGTCGTCAAAAGAGATTTTTCCGCTCAAATCCGTCATGCCGCGCTTGGTTATAAAGATGTTATTCGGCAGTAATATACCGATATCTTCGAGCAAGCCGATTTTTTTGAACGAATTGAACAGTATATCGAAGCCTTCCTCGTTGTTGATGGAATACAGCTCCGCAACAAAACTCGCCATTGCGTCAAGATTTTCATGGTCTGAAATCATTTGAAGCCGCAAATCCTCTTTTATATGCTGTGTCCGGGTATGCAGCATTTCATATGATTCAGCTACCGATTTTTTATGCGTATAGCTCACCATCGACGCTATTATCGCAACAAGCAATATCGTGGCGATAACGGTGTATATTATTTTGTCCGTTCTTTGCTTTAGTTTTTTGAAATTCACGTTTTTCCCCTTCGAATTCCTTTCAAAATTAACCGTTAGACAGCATTTTTCGAGTATATTCCTTGACAAAATCTTCCGCCGCATTTTCCGGCAGATCGCGCGAATAGTACCAGCCCTGAATATAGTCGCAGTCGGTATCGGACACCAGCGCGTTTTGCTCCTCGGTTTCGACGCCCTCGCAGACAACCTCAAGATTGAGATTGTGCGCCAGTGAAATCATTCCTATGAACAAATCCCTGCCGCTGCTTTTATCGGTTCTCAAAAGAATTTCGCGGTCGATTTTGACAACGTCTATTGTGTATTCGCACAAATTCATCAACGACGTGTAACCGCTGCCCATATCGTCCAGCGCAATGGTAAAGCCCAGCTGTTTTGCACACAAAATATTGTCCATTGCCATGTCGATATTATTTTCTATGGCGTCCTCGGTAATTTCAATCAAAAGCTTTCGGCGCTCGAAGGTGTATTTATCGGCTATTTTCTTAAGATTGTCGATAAAATCCGCTTTCGATATCGTGATCCTCGTAAAGTTGCACGAAACCGTAAATGCGTCAAATTCCGTGCCGCTCCACCTTTGAAGCCGCTGGCAAACCATTTCGAACATATAATAATCCAGCTTGACGATAAGCCCGGTTTGCTTCATAACATCTATATATTTTATCGGCGGCAGTACCTCGCCGTCTGACGGCTCCCACCGCGACAACGCCTCGGCAGAAATGATTTTTTTGGTTTTATTATCGACTATAAATTGCAAATACAGCTTGAATTCGCGATTTTCGAAGCCCTGCTCGATCCTTTCGAACAGCCGCTTTTCTTCGGCGGCGCTGTTTATTGAATGCGTATCGCAAATTATCAGGTGACTGTCTGCTGCCTCACGCGCGTTGCAATTTTTACGCAAATTGTACAGCAACAAAGCGCAATTATTATCCGACTCGTTAAGAC
>CAYWMF010000018.1:0-11536 GCA_964459175.1 uncultured Oscillospiraceae bacterium | reverse complement strand
GGTATGGACAACGCCGAACAGCTTGAGACGGCTCCGTTTTTCAATCCGCTGTTCACATTGCCGATAACCGCCGACAAGTACCTCGACGACAGCACGCTGCGTATGGATTTTGATGCTACCAGCTCACGAATACGCATTTCCACCGGCAACGAGGCTTTGCCCGACTGTGTGGTTTTTCGCGATTCCTACGGCATAGCAATGTACGAAATTTTGCCCGACCGCTTCAATAACACCGCCTACTATTATACATGGGGGTATAATTTCGATATGAACTACATCAAGGATAATAACCCCGACTACGTAATTTACATAATCGCCGAGCGCAATGTTGACAGTATTATCAAGTGATTTAACAAAATTTTACGATTTGGTATTGTAAATTCGGTAATATTGTATTATAATATAAACGGTATGCAATTTTTGCTTGCAGCCGCACATAAGCTTGAAAAAATATAGTTTATTATTAATAATATTACGGAGGAAAAAACACATGATTTACCCGAAAATCGGTATACGCCCGACTATCGACGGACGTAGAAACGGTATCCGCGAAAGCCTTGAGGATCAGACAATGGGAATGGCAAAATCGGTTGCCGAGCTTTACACCAAAACTCTCAAATATCCCGACGGTACGCCGGTTGAATGCGTTATCGCCGACAGCACGATAGGCGGCTGCCGCGAGGCCTGCGATTGCGCCGAAAAATTCAAAAGAGAAAATGTCGGCGTGGTTATCAGCGTAACGCCCTGCTGGTGCTACGGAACCGAAACAATAGATCTTGACGAAACTCTGCCGCATGCCATTTACGGCTTCAACGGCACCGAGCGCCCCGGCGCGGTTTACCTTGCCGCCGCTCTTGCCGCACATTCGCAAAAGGGCATTCCCGCTTTCGGCATTTACGGCCATGATGTGCTGGACGCCGACAACGAGTCCATCCCCGCCGATGTTGAGGAAAAGCTGTTGCGCTTTGCCCGCGCGGGTCTTGCCGCCGCTATTATGAGAGGTAAATGCTATCTTTCCATCGGCGGCGTGACTATGGGTATAGCCGGCTCTATGGTTAACGATAACTTCTTCCAGGAGTATCTGGGCATTAGATGCGAATATAACGATATGGTCGAAATTATCCGCCGCATGGATAAGGGCATTTACGACCATGACGAATACGACCGCGCCATCAAGTGGGTAAAGGAAAATTGCAAGGAGGGCAAGGACTATTTCAAAACCCTTTCTCTCGACGAAAAGCAAAAGAATTGGGAATTTGTGGTTAAAATGACCATAATCGTCCGCGATATGCTGGAGGGCAACCCCAAGCTTGCCGAAATGGGCTTTGTCGAAGAGTCCAACGGCCACAACGCCATCGCCGGCGGCTTCCAGGGACAGCGCCAGTGGACAGACTTTTACCCCAACGGCGACTTTACCGAGGCAATGCTCAATTCCTCCTTCGACTGGAACGGCATTCGCCGCCCCTATGTTTTGGCTACCGAAAACGACTCGCTCAACGGTGTTTCGATGCTGTTCGGCAAGCTTTTGACAAATACCGCGCAGGTATTCTGTGATGTAAGAACCTATTGGAGCCCCGAGGCGTACGAGCGCGTAACCGGCGAAAAGCTGCCCGACGAGGCTAAAAACGGCTTTATCCACCTGCTTAATTCCGGCGCGGCAGCACTTGACGGCACCGGCAGACAGCAGCGCGACGGAAAGCCCGCATTGAAACCCTTCTGGGAGATTTCCGATGCCGAAAAGCAGGCTTGCCTTGACAACACCGAGTGGTGTCAGGCCAACCCCGGCTATTTCCGCGGCGGCGGATATTCTTCGCATTTCCGCACGGTCAGCGGTATGCCCATGACTATGATTCGTTTGTCTATCGTCAAGGGTCTGGGCCCTGTTCTGCACATTGCAGAGGGCTATTCGGTTGATATAAGCGACAAGGCATTTGAAATTATCAACGAGCGCACCGACCCCACCTGGCCGACAACCTTCTTTGCACCTATCATCACCGGCGAGGGTGCATTTACCAGCACCTACGACGTTATGGCTAACTGGAGCGCCAACCACTGCGCTTTGTCATACGGTCACATCGGCGCCGACCTGATTTCGCTGGCGGCTATTTTGAGAATACCGGTTGCTATGCATAATGTACCCAAGGAAAAAATCTTCCGCCCGGCAAGCTGGAGCATGTTCGGCACACAAAATCCCGAAAGCGCAGATTTCTTGGCTTGCAAGAACTTTGGACCGTTGTACTGATAAACAATAATTAATTTTTAAAATACACCGAGGGGGATATGAATATGCTGGATTTTTTATTTTCGCTGTTGAGACTTGTTGCGCTGGCGGGCTGTCTTGTGCTGATCCGCGCCGCATCGCTGAGCCATTTCATCAAAAACCGCATATTCAGAACCCGCGGTGTCGATTATTTCAGAAACAATCAGCGCAAAAGCGCCCTTGAAAACTATCTTTTCGTGGGCTTCAAGGATATTTTGCCGCGCTGGCTGTACATATATAATCTGGGCTTCACGGGTCTGTGCGCGGCTGTATGGCTTTTTATGTTCATCGGCTTTGCGTTCGGCGCCGCATGGCTTATCAAAACCGCGCTGTGGCTGTTCATGTATGCTGCGCTTTTGGCGCTTGTGCTGAATTTGCTGTACAATATCCCGGACAAAAAAGCGGTTCGCAAATGGTGCTTTTTCGGTCTGTACGGCGCGGCGGTCGCAAATATTGTTTTGACCGCGATACTGTGGAGCATCTGCTTTTAATTTTCAAGAAAGGCAACCTTTAAAATGAAAAAATTTCTGTCTGAAGACTTCATGCTTACCAACGATACGGCTAAAAGACTTTTTCACGATTATGCCGAAAATATGCCAATAATCGACTATCATTGCCATATAAGCCCCAAGGAAATAGCCGAGGATAAGCGTTACGACAATATTACCGAAATTTGGTTGGGTGGCGACCATTACAAATGGCGCGCTATCCGCTCCGACGGCGTGGCCGAGGAGCTGATCACCGGCAATGCCGACCCGTATGAAAAGTTCAAGGCCTTTGCACGTACCATGCCCAAGCTTATCGGCAACCCCATGTATCATTGGAGCCATCTGGAGCTTAAGAGATATTTCGGCTACGACGGCGTTCTCAACGAGCGCACCTGCGACGAGGTTTGGAAGCTTTGCAACAAGAAGCTTGCCGAGCCCTCAATGAGCGCGCGACAAATTATCAAAAATTCCAACGTCAAGCTGATTTGTACCACAGACGACCCCTGCGACAGCTTGGAATGGCACGAAAAAATCGCTTCTGACAATAGCTTTGCCACAAAGGTTCTGCCGGCGTTTCGCCCCGACAAGGGCGTCAACCTCGAAAAGCCGGAATATGCTGAGTATATCCGACGTTTAAGCGAGGTAAGCGGTGTGTCGATTAACACCTTTGACGACCTGCTTTCGGCTTTCGGGCAGCGCCTTGACCACTTTGAGCGCATGGGCTGCAAAGCGGCGGATCACGGCATTGACGATGTTGTGCTTTTTAATAATGATTATACCACAGAACAGCTGAACGATATATTTAAACGCGCGCTGGATAATCGGCCGCTCACCATCGACGAGATTGCCAAGTTCAAAACGGCGCTTTTGGTTTTCTTTGCCGGCGAATATAACGCAAGAAACTGGGTTATGCAGATTCACTTCGGCGTTTCGCGCAACAATAACACCAAAATGTTTAAGCTTTTGGGTCCCGATACCGGCTACGATTCCATCAACGGCACAATTTCCACAAAACAGCTCATTATGCTGCTTAACGAAATGACTGCCCACGACGCTTTGCCGAAAACCATCGTTTATTCCATAAATCCCATCGACAACGCGGCAATAGGCTCCATTATCGGCTGTTTCCAAAGCGAGGGCGTCGCCGGCCGCATTCAGCAGGGCAGTGCATGGTGGTTCAACGATAACAACGCCGGTATGCGTGAGCAGATGACCTCGCTTGCCAACCTCGGCGTGCTGGGCAATTTTGTCGGTATGCTGACCGACTCGCGCAGCTTCCTGTCCTATACCCGCCACGAATATTTCCGCCGCATTCTTTGCGATATGTTCGGCGGCTGGGTCGAAAACGGCGAATATCCCTGCGATTTTGAAACGCTGGGCAAGCTGGTTAAGGATATTTCGTTCAACAACACCAACAGATTCTTCGATTTCGGTATAGAGCTGTAAAGGAGAAATATGCTTACAGATAATATTATCGAGCTTAATCGCGATGTCGAGCCGCTTGTTATACAAGGATCGGCAACCCGCACCGAGTTTTTCAAGAAAAAATTCGATGATAGCTTCAAGCCGCTTCAGTTTGTGCATTGTTCGGATATGCACGACAGGCTTGATTTGTGGAACAGAATGGTGGAATATACCAACCATTACCGCGATTATCTCAGCTTTGTAATACATACCGGCGACTATTGCGGCTCACGGCAGGAGGAGTATACCGACCTTTACAACGACGGCATTCACTGCGAGCGGCCGATTTATCCCTGCGTCGGAAATCATGATACCTACATTACCCCGAAATGGGAAAAGCATACCAAAAAATCCGCATATGATTTGCTTTTCGCACCTTTCAAGTTCGACGGACTGAATTTCATGGAGGGCGATTTCTCCATGACGTATTACCGCGATTTTCCCGAATCGAATATCCGCCTGATAGTTCTGGACGAGTATTACGACACCGAGCTTCAATGCGAATGGCTTGCCGGGCTTTTGGACGAGGCGAGGGCAAAGAATATCTGCGTTTTGACGGCGATGCACGAGCCGTCGGATAATGTCAACGATACCTTCGGCGTGACCTTTCACACCTTGAACGATTATGTTTCGCTGCTGGGACGCTTGACAAAGCACCCGTTTGAACCGATTATCGCCGATTTCATCGCAAAAGGCGGACGGCATATTTGCAACCTTGTCGGACACGAGCATCACGATCTGTTCGGCATGACCGACGCCGGTGTGCTCAACAGCGCGGTTCCGAGCGGCACATGCTGGGACGGCTGGTGTGATTCCAAAAGAATCAAGGGCACACGTACATTCGACTGCTTCAATATCGTATGCGTCGATGCGAACCTCGGTCTTTTGAAAATCGTGCGCGTCGGCAACAACCGTGACCACTATTTGCGCAGTCAGCGTTCGCTGTGCTATGACTATGTTAACCGACGTGTTATTTTCAACGATTAAGCTGTGCGTTTACGACTAAGTATATTTTATTGAAAGGGCTTGAAAATGATTGATGTAACTCTGCTGGGCACCGGCGGCACCATGCCGCTCAAAAATCGCCGTCTTTCGTCGGCCTATTTGCGACTTTGCGGCAAGGGTCTGCTTATCGATTGCGGCGAGGGCACACAGGTGGCGCTCAGAGAATGCGGATATACCTTCAAGCCCTGCGGCATTATGTGCTTTACGCATTTTCATGCCGACCACATCAGCGGCTTGCCGGGCTTTTTATTGTCAATGGGCAACGAGGGGCGCAGTGAGCCGCTGAATATCATCGGCCCGCGCGGTGTGGAGGAAGTTGTCAACTCTCTTCGCGTTATCGCGCCGGAGCTTCCGTTTGAAATCAGATTCACCGAGCTGTGCGGCAATGTGGAATATATTTCGCTGGACGGCTACAAAATCACCGCTTTCCGCGTCAAGCATAATATCCCTTGCTACGGCTACCGCTTTGATATTGAGCGCGCGGGCAAATTCAACACGCAAAAGGCGATTGAAAACAATGTGCCCATGAAGGTGTGGAGCAAGCTTCAAAAGGAGGGCAATGCCGAGCTGGACGGCGTTATTTATACTCGCGATATGGTGCTGGATGCGCCGCGCCGCGGCATAGCGATAACCTATTGCACCGACACACGCCCCTGTAAAAATCTCGAACAGCAGGCGACCTTCGCCGACCTTTTTATTTGCGAGGGCATGTACGGCGAGGACGAAAAGCAAGAGCGCGCCTGCGAATCCATGCACATGACCTTTCGCGAGGCTTGCAAAATCGCAGACATGGCGCGCGCCGAAAGGCTGTGGCTGACGCATTTCAGCCCGTCGCTGGCAGAACCCGAAAGCTTTGCAGGCTTTGCCGATGAGCTTTTTTCCGGCGCAAGGGTAGGCTATGACGGCATGAGCGAAACAATACGTTTTTTTGAAAATTAGCATGTTCTGGAAGCTTTCGGATTTTTCTTAATAAATTTTGTCCGAACTATTGCATTTTTTGTATTTTTTTGTTATAATAGAGAAAATAAGTACAGGAGGATGCAAAAATGTACAATCAGAAACTCAAGCCAACAGATTATGTCCTTGCAGTTCAGCATTTGTTCGCCATGTTCGGTGCAACTATTCTTGTTCCCCTTATAACCGGTCTTAATCCCTCAACCGCTCTTTTAAGCGCAGGTATCGGAACTCTTATTTTCCACCTTTGCACAAAAGGTAAGGTTCCTGTTTTCCTGGGCTCTTCTTTTGCCTTTATGACGGCCTGCACGGTTTACACCGCCGAGGGTATCGTCGATCCGACTTTGGTGCCCAAGGTTCAGGGCGGTATCATTGTCGCGGGTCTTGTTTACCTTTTGTTCGCGCTTATCGCTTTCGGTGTGGGCGCCGACCGCATTAAAAAGATTTTCCCGCCGGTTGTTACCGGTCCGGTTATCGTTGTTATCGGTATTCAGCTTTCGTCCACCGCTATCAGCGACTGCGGCTTTAAGCTCGATGTAACCGGCGATGTTGTTATCAACGTTCTTATCGCGCTGTTCACCTTTGCCATCGTTGTTGTATGCTCGATTTTCGCAAAGGGCTTTTTCAAGCTGGTTCCCATTCTTATCGGCCTTGCCAGCGGCTATGTTCTGTGCATAATCCTGTGCGCCTGCGGCGTATTGGATTGGTCGGTAATGAACTTTGCCAAAATCGCCGAAGCCGAATGGATCAACATTCCCTTCAAAACGGTTGACGCAAACGGCGTTCAGTTTATCACTCTGCCCGAGTTTGATTTGGGCTTCATACTCTCCATCGCACCTATCGCGCTGGTAACCTTTATGGAGCACATCGGCGACGTTACCACCAACAGCGCCGTTGTCGGCCAGAACTTCCTCAAGGATCCCGGCCTTCACAGAACCCTTATGGGCGACGGTCTTGCAACCGCATTTGCCGGCCTCATCGGCGGTCCTGCCAACACTACATATTCCGAAAACACCGGCGTTCTTGCCACAACCAAGAACTATAACCCCAAAATCCTGCGTGTCACCGCCGTTATCGCTATTTTCTTGGGCTTTATCGGCAAGTTCGGCGCTATACTTCAAACTATCCCCGGCCCCGTTAAGGGCGGCGTTGAAATCATGCTGTTCGGTATGATTGCGGCAGTCGGTATTCGTACACTTGCAGAGGCTAACCTTGACTTCACCAACTCCAAGACCCTTATCGTTGTCGGCGCTATTCTGGTATTCGGTCTGGGCGTTAACTCCATCGGCGGCCTCAATATCACCATCGGCAGCGGCCATGTCCTCAATATTTCCGGCCTTTTCGTAGCCGTTGTTGTGGGCGTTATTTTGAATTTAATCCTTTCTCTTACCAAGGAAGAATCCGATACAGTCAACAAATAAGGAAGTGTTACAATGTATTCTAACGTCACGGTTTTTAACCATCCGCTTATATCGCACAAAATAACCCTTTTGCGCGATATAAACACCGGAAGTATGCAGTTTCGCCAGCTAATCGAGGAAATCGCAACCCTGATGGGCTATGAAGCGATGCGCGACTTGCCTACAAAGGAAATTGATATTACTACACCTATCACCACTGCCAAGTCCAAGGTTATAAGCGGTAAAACGCTTGCCATCGTGCCGATATTGCGCGCGGGCTTGGGCATGGTTAACGGTATTCACGCGCTGGTTCCCACGGCTAAGGTCGGCCACATAGGTATGTTCCGCGACCATGAAACGCTGGAACCGCACGAATACTATTGCAAGCTGCCGGATGATATTCAGAACCGTCTTGTAATTTTGCTCGACCCCATGCTGGCGACCGGCGGTTCGGCGCTTGCCGCGGTCAACGCTATCAAGAGCCGCGGCTGTAAGCACATTAAATTCATGTCGATTATTGCCGCACCCGAAGGCTTGAAGGCTCTCGCCGAGACACACCCCGATATTCAGATTTATTGCGGTTGTCTTGACGACCATCTCAACGAAAACGGTTATATCGTTCCGGGTCTGGGTGACGCGGGCGACAGAATTTTCGGCACAAAATAAATTGCTGCCACCGGGTAGCACCTGATATTTCAGGGCACACGCGCGTACCGTTAGGTCTTTGAAGGTATGCGGCGCGTGCCCTTATTATTTTTCGGAGAAATTAAAATTATGCTTAAAAACCCTTTTAAAAACATGAAAAAACGCGAATGGCTTTTGTGGCTTGTGTCGCTGGTAATTACCCTGATTTCCAATATCCTTGCCGGAAAAATCGACGCGGTAACTCTTTGTGCCACCTCAATCGGCGTCACTGCGCTGATATTTATAGCCCGCGGCGATGTATGGGGACAGATTTTGACGGTTATTTTCAGCTTTTTGTATTCGATTGTGTCACTGCGTTTTCATTATTACGGCGAAATGATAACATATCTCTGCATGAGTATGCCTATTGCCGCGCTGTCGGTGATAACCTGGCTGCGCCATCCGTATCGTCCCGACGCGAATGAGGTGAAAATCCACCGCATGACAAAAAATCAGACGGCTGTAATGCTCGTTACAGCCGCCGTGGTTACTTGGTTGTTTTATTATATTTTGAAATACTTCAACACCGCCAACCTCGCCGTCAGCACGGCTTCGATAACTACCAGCTATCTTGCGTCGTTTCTAATGCTTTACCGCAATTCTTACTACGCCGTCGCCTACGCGGCAAACGACGTTGTGCTGATGGTTCTGTGGGTGCTGGCGTCGATAGAAAGCTTTTCGTATTTTCCGATGGTGATTTGCTTTTTCATGTTTTTCATCAACGACCTGTACGGCTTTATCAGCTGGAAAAAGCGCGAAAAAAGACAGCGTTAATCGCCGAAAATCCTGCGTTCCGCCTCGGCGCACAGCCAGTGATATATCGGCAGGTGGTATTCCTGAACCTTGTAGGTTTCGCTTTCGGGCGCTTTGATTACCACGTCGCAAAGCTCGTCGGATTTCGACGGCTTATTGCCGGTCATGGCGACGGTTTTCACTCCGCAGGCCTTGGCAACCTTGAATGCGTTGACTACGTTTTTGGAATTGCCCGAGGTGGTAAGCCCAATCAGCAAATCGCCGGGTCTGCCGTAGCCGTAAACCAGCTGAGCGTAGACCATGTCGGCACAAACGTCGTTGGCAAACGCCGAAATTACCGCCGATTGAGCGGTCAGCGAAATTGCCGGAATGGCGCCCTGCAAATTGTCTGCCAACAGCTCGGCTTGCTCCTTGCCGTACAGCTTTTCCAGCCGTGCGCGGAATTCGGCGCCGATTTTTCTTTTGGAAATGAAGCCCTTCATCAATTCGCCGACGATGTGGTCGCTGTCGCAGCAGCTGCCGCCGTTGCCGCACAGCAGAATTTTGCCGCCCTTCTCGTATGTTTCCAGCATCATTTCCAGCGTTTTTTCCATGCTTTCGCGGCAGACCTCAAGCGCCGGATAGCGTTTTAAAAGCTCGTTCATCTATGGCTTTCTCCTTATATCAACTTAATTTGTCATTGCAACGGCCAGCGCGGCGTAATCGCCGATAGCTTCGCCCAGCTCTGCGGGCACCAATTTGCACACCTCAAGCGAAAGCGGCAGGCACTCGCGCCGCATCACTCTTTCGGCATGCGGACGAAGCAGATTTTCGCTCCGCGCGAAAATACTGCCGATGACAATGCACTCCGGATTGAGTATGTCAACCAATATCGACAGCCCCTCGCCCAGCTTTTCGCCGCAAATACGATAAATTTCCAGTGCGTCGGCGTCGCCCTTTTCGGCATATTCCGCCACTGTTTTTGCGGTAATGCTGTCAACCGCGCTTATATTGTCGCAGAATGCCGGCGCTTTGCCCTGCTGAAACAGCTCCAGCGCGCGCATACGCGCCAGCTGAGCAATACCGCCGCCGCTGCAAAAGCTTTCGAACGAGCCCGCTTTGCCATAGCCCACGCCGCCGAAGGGCGAAAGGCGAATGTGTCCCGCCTCGCCCGCCATGCCGTTGGTGCCGTTGTAAAGCTTGCCGTCAATTATCAGTCCCGCGCCCAGTCCTGTGCCGAACGTCAGAAAAATCATGTTGTTACAGCCGCGTCCCGCGCCGAATTTCCATTCCGCCATTGCGCAGGCGTTGGCATCGTTGCACAAATGTGCCGGTACGCCGTAGCGCGCGGTCAGCATTTCGGTAATGTGAATGTCGTCCCAGCCGGGCAGATTCGGCGGCGACTGTATAATGCCTCGCTCACTGTCCAGCGGTCCGCCGCAGCTTATGCCGATGGCGGCAAAATCCTTCTCGCCGTCGATTATTTCACAAATTTTTGCCAGCGTTTCGTCAACACCGGGCGTGGCAAACTTAACCTTGTTAAGAATTTCGCCCTTTTCGTCGGCTGTTATTACTGCGGTTTTGGTGCCGCCGATGTCAATTCCTATATATTTCATATGCTTTTTATGAGAAGCTCCTTACTCTTTGTGGCAATTTCTTCGATAAGCTTTGTCTTGAAATCGTTAAAGGATATAACGCCTACGTCGCCTATGCCGCGCGCGCGCAGAGCAACGGTGCCGTTTTCCTGCTCTTTATCGCCGATAACCAGCATGTAAGGTGTCTTTTCAAGCTGTGCTTGGCGGATTTTGTAGCCGATTTTTTCGTTTCTGGTATCAACCTCGACTCTCACACCGCAGGCCTTAAGCTCGTTTGCCATTTTTTCGGCAAATTCATGCTGACGGTCGGAAATGGGCAGTATCGCAACCTGGAGCTGTGACAGCCATGTCGGCAATGCGCCGGCGAATTCCTCGATCATATAGGCAAGTGTGCGCTCGTAGCAGCCCAGCGAGGTACGGTGAATGATGTAGGGCAGCTTCTTTTCGCCGTTTTCGTCAATGTAGTACATGCCGAATCTTTCAGCCAACAGCATATCAATCTGAATAGTGACCAGCGTGTCCTCCTTGCCGTAAACATTCTTGTACTGAATGTCCAGCTTGGGGCCGTAGAATGCCGCTTCGTCAATGCCGATTTCGTAATTTATGCCCAGATGGTCGAGTATTTTGCCCATGATTTCCTGCGCGGTGTCCCACTGCTCCGCGGTGCCCTCGTATTTGTTGTTGGGGTTAGCGGGATCCCACTGCGAAAATCTGAAGGTGCATTTTTCGAGCAGTCCGACTGTGTCGAGACAGTATTTTGCCAAATCGAGACAACGCTTGAATTCTTCCTCCAGCTGATCGGGACGAAGCACTAAATGTCCCTCGGAAATGGTGAACTGACGTACGCGGATAAGACCGTGCATTTCGCCGGAATCCTCGTTGCGGAACAGCGTCGAGGTCTCGCCGAAGCGCATCGGCAGCTCACGGTAGGAGCGCTGACGATTGAGATATACC
>CAYWMF010000017.1:0-11631 GCA_964459175.1 uncultured Oscillospiraceae bacterium | reverse complement strand
CGGCGGAATAGCGCGCGGCGACGGCGGAATCGGCGTATTTGAAATCGGCAAGATATATATCCGCCAATCCGCGCAAGGGCTCAAGCCCGCCCTCGTAGCCGGAGCAGTTGTAGACCACCGGCACGGGCGGCTTTTTGTTTTTGAGCAGGCGGGCAAGCTGTTCGGCGTAATGCGACGGCGTGACAAGGTTTATATTGTGTGCGCCGCGGCGAATAAGGCATTCGAAGATGGCGTAAAGCTCGTCGTCGGTGACATAGCGGCCGTTGCAGGCGGCGCTGATTTCGGAATTTTGGCAATAAACACAGCCCAAATTACAGCCCGAAAAGAACACCGCGCCGGAGCCGTCGGTACCGCTGATGAACGGCTCCTCCCACATGTGCTTCATAAAATGTGAAATTTGTATTTTTTCGCCCGCACCGCAAAAGCCGTCGGGGCGCGGCACGCCGCAGCGACGGGGGCAGGCGTTACAGCCTGATGCCATAGTGAATTTCGAGCAGGTCGCGCATCATTTCCTTGGAGGCGACGGGGATATCCATCTGTCGCTCGTCGTAGATGCGGAACATTTTGCCGTCGATGACCTTGCGGCCGCCGGCAGTCTTGATAGCGACCATTTCCTTTACGTTAAAGACGGAATCGGGAGAGTTTTCAAGGTAAAAGCTGGGGGCTATATAGTCGATATCCAGCTGTTCCTCCTCGGTAAAGGAATAAAATCTGTCCCATTTGTCGCCGTATGCCGAGTATATCACATAGCCGAAGAACGGCTCCTTTTCGATACGGTATTTCTCGCCGAACTGCTCCTGTACCTCGCCGACCTTCAAAATCAGCGGATGGCGCGGCGCTGTTGCGGCAACGCCGACATCGCAGATATATTCCGCCTCCTCGCCGACAACCTTTAACACACGGTGACGGCGCATGGGCACCTCGGCTTCGCCGCGCAGATAGCGCCCCATGTAGTCGTGAACCTCAAAGCCGAGGTCGCGAAGCAGCCAGCCGAACAGGCCGTTGAGCTCATAGCAATAGCCGCCGCGCTTGTTGACCACAATCTTTTCGAACAGGCTGTCGGTGTCCAGCTTCAGCGGAATATGCCTTAATATATCAAGATTTTCGTAAGGCACGCGCGTGACGTGCGCGTATTGCAGTTGATTCAAAAACTCGCGCTCTCCGAGGCTTTTGTCGAAATTAAAGCCGATACGCGAAAAATACGCCAGTGAACGCGCGGAGGGGGAAATATCGGAAATTTTCATAGCTTACCTTTCTGAATGTGCAATAAGTATTTGATATTGCCGCGAATTACAGCGTTTTGCCGAACACGTCGTTCAGCCACACGATGCTCAAATCAACCCAGCGCATAACCGAGGGCGATGCCTTGGGCATAACCTCGTCGTTGGCAAGCGACATGCCGTGCGGACCGTCGGGAAAAACGTGCAATTCGAAAGGAATTTTATGCGCCGACAGCGCACATGCCATGTACAGCGAATTTTCGACCGGCACGCCGCCGTCGTTGGCGGTATGCCAAAGGAAAGCGGGCGGAGTTTCGTCGGTGACGCGGTTTTCCAGCGAATACATTTCAATTTGCTCATCGGTGGGCTCGGTGGTGCCCAGAATGTTATAAAAGCTGCCCTTATGCGCCTTATCGCCGCCGGTAATGACGGGATACGAAAGCACCAAAGCGTTGGGGCGCGCTTCCTCGCGATATTTAAGACCGACGCGCGCGGATATTTCCGCATCGTCCCACATTGTGCCCAGCCAGCCGCACAGGTGTCCGCCTGCCGAAAAGCCGATTGCGGCGATTTTGTCGGGCTCGGTGTGCCATTCTTCGGCATTGCGGCGAAGAATCGTCATTGCACGTACGGCGTCTTCAAGGGGATTTTTGTTGACGGCGTTGGGCTTTACCGAATAGTACAGCACCGCCGCATTATATCCGTGCGCCATATAAGCGCGCGCAACCGGCTCTGCCTCTCTTTCGGAACAGCCTGAATATCCGCCGCCCGGCAGAACCAGCATCATCGGGCGGGCTTTTATCGACAGCTCGGCGGGCATGTCGTTAAGATATACCACAAGCCTTACTGTCGGGTCGTTTTCTCTGAGGTTGAATTTTTTGATTTCCATTTTTTGAATCTCCTTTTTTGTATTATCTGTATGGTAATAATTATCATCACGTATATTGTGCCGATATACAGCCACAAATCGCCCGGCATCGTATAGGGCGCCGCACGGTCGCTAAAGCCGAGCTCGCCGCATATAAAGCCCTTTTGCAGGGCGGGGAGCGATTTTTGAATTTTGCCCTTTTCGTCAATCAGCATCGAAATGCCGGTATTGGCGCACCGTGCGACACAGCGGCGGTTTTCGACTGCACGGAACACCGCCTGCGCGGCATGCTGAGAGGTGGCGGCGGAATCGTAATACCACGAGTCGTTGGTGACCAGCACCAACAGCTCGGCGCCGTCGCCCACACTGTCCCGCGCCAGGTCGGCAAAAATGGAATCGAAGCAAACCAGCGCGCCGATTTTGCCGTGCGGAGCCGAAAATACCGCGCTGTCGGCGCCGCGCGCCAGGTCGTCGGACAGCATGTTTATATCCGCCACAAACGGCAAAGCCCTTTCGAAAAAGCCGCGATACGGCAGATATTCGCCGAACGGGACAAGATGGCGCTTGGAATAAAAGGTGTCATTGACGCCGTTTTTGTCTATCAGATAAACGGAATTCGAGGTTTTGCCGTCGATTTTGCCGAAAGCGCCGACGATAAAGGCGGAATCGGTCGATTTCGGAATTTGCAGAAAATCGTCTTTATATGCCGAATTCAGCGCAACCGGCACAGCGCTTTCCGGCCAAACGATGTAGTCGGGGGCGCACTGCTCGGCAGACTCCAGCGAAATGTCGTGAAAGGTGTCGAACAGCTCGCGCGCGGAGGTGTGCCACTTGGAGCCGGAGGCTATGTTGCCCTGAATCAGCGAAAAGCTTGCCGTGTCGGTGTAGCTTGTCGGAATATTCAGCATGACCGCGCCGTACAGCATGTTCGCAGTAAACAGCGCGACCGCGGCAACGATATAGCGCTTGCCGCGTTTTTGCGCGGCAAACAGCGCGCTGACGGCGTAAATCACAAAGCTTACCAGCGTACTGCCGCCCAGCGCCGCCGATTGGATAAAGGGCAGACAGCGGTATTGCGTTACAGCCATTTTGCACCACGGAAATGCCAGCTCGCCGAACTGCCAAAAAAATTCGCACAGCGTGAAAATCAGCGCCAAAAGCAGTGGCCGCGGGCGGCCGATAACGCGAAAGGCCAGCGTGCCCAGCCCGAAAAACAGTGCTTGAAAGGCGCTTATTCCGAACCACGCGGCAATTATTACAAAAATTGCGGCGGCAGGTGTCAGCCCCGCAAAATCCAGCGGATACAGCCGCACGAACCAATAATAAATCAGCGCGCAGTAGAAAAATCCCCATAAAAATCCGACGCGAAAGGCGGATAATTTGCCGAGCTCCATGAATTTTTCGCTCAACAGCAGGTAAAACAGCGGCGCCATTCCCAACCACGCGGTGAAGTACAGCCGCGGAAAGGTAAACGGCAGGGCGCACAGTATCGCCGAAATGAGCGCACACAATGTAAAGCTTGAGGTAAGTTTTGTGGTTTTAAGCTTGAAAAGTCTTGACATTTTGATGTTTTTACTGTATAATACTTGTGAATAACGACAATAAAATCGGAACGCGAAAATTTTAAATGAATTCGAAATGCGCATTGCCAATTGCGAATTTTCTTTACTCTATTATATCAAACTTTTATTTATTTGGCAATACTTATTTGTAAAATTCGGAGGTTTTTTATGAAATTAATCAATATTGCTCTGCTCGGCACGGGCTTTATGGGCAAAACTCATACCTTTGCCGTTAAAAATCTGCCGTTTTACTACAGCGGTATGGACTTTAAGCCGATTTTGCACACGGCCTACACCCGCCGTCCCGAGGCGGCAAAGGAGTTCGCCGAAGCCTTCGGCTTTGCGCATTGGACAACAAGCCTTGACGAGGTAATCGAAAATCCCGAAATAGATGTTATCGACATTTGCACGCCGAACTGCTGTCATTTCGAAACGCTGAAAAAGGCGATTGCCGCCGGAAAGCACATTCTTTGCGAAAAGCCGGTGGTTACCGATATGGCGCAGGCGGCCGAAATCGAAAAGCTGTTGGATTCTCATCCCCGACTTGTTCACCGCGTGGTGTTCAACAACCGCCATTTGCCCGCCGTTATGAGGGCAAAACAGCTGTTCGACGAGGGCAAAATCGGGCGAGTTTTGACATTCCGAAGCAGTTATTTGCATTCGTCGGTGCTCAACCTCGAAAAGCCCGCCGCCTGGAAGCAAACCGCCGAATACGGCGGCGGCGTGCTGTTTGACATCGGCTCACACGCCATCGACCTGTTTTTGTTCATCACCGACGCCGACAAGGCTTGCCGCCCGCACCGCATTATGGGGCGCTCGCAAATCGCTTATCCCACGCGGCTCGGACGCGACGGCGGCGAATGGAAAACCGATGCCGACGAGGCGTTTTACATGCTGTGCGAGCTTGAGGGCGGCGCAGTCGGAAGCTTTGAGGGCAGTAAGCTGGCGCAGGGCACAAACGACGAGCTGTCAATCGAAATACGCGGCGAAAAGGGCGCCTTGAAATTCAGCCTCATGGATCCCAACTACCTCTATTTTTACGATGCTACCAAGCCCGAGGCGGCGCTGGGCGGCGAAAGAGGCTACACCGCCATCGAGTGTGTCGGCCGTTATCCCGCACCGTCCACGACCTTTCCGTCGGTCAAGGCGCCTATCGGCTGGCTTCGCGGACATGTGCAGAATATGTACACATTTTTGGAGGACGTCAGCGAAAATCGCACCTCGACCCCGTCACTTTATCACGGACTTTACGTTAACAGTATTATGGACGCCGCTTTGCGTTCGGACAAGAGCGGCAAATGGGAGGATATAAATGACCGATATTAAGGATATCAAGCTGTTCATGCTGGACATGGACGGCACACTGTATCTTGGCGAAAACGTCATTCCCGGCGCGCCGGAATTCATCGAGCGTATACGCAAAAGCGGCGCACGGGTAATGTACTTTACCAACAACGCTTCCAAGGACAGAACCATTTACATCGAAAAGCTGCGTCGGCTGGGCTTTAGCGCCAACACCGACGAAATCGTTTCGTCGGGCGACGTGACGGCGGCGTTTCTCAACAATCATCGCCCCGGCAAAAAGGTTTACCTGATGGGCACGCCGGCATGCGAGCGGCAATTCCGCGAGGCGGGCGTAAACCTTGTGCAAATCGGCGAAAAATGCGATATTGTGGTGGTAAGCTTTGACACCACCATGACCTACGAAAAGGTCGAAAACGCCTGCACACAGATTATGAACGGCGCGGAATTTCTGTCCACTCACCCCGACATCAACTGCCCGACCGAAACAGGCTTTATCCCCGACAGCGGCGCAATTTGCGCTATGGTTGCACTGTCAACCGGCAAACAGCCGCGCTATTTCGGCAAGCCCTACGCCGAAACCATCGAAATGGTGGAGGAAATGACCGGTCTCAAGCGCGAAAGCATCGCCATGGTGGGCGACCGCCTGTACACCGACATCGCGCTGGGCAAGAAAAACGGCTTCACCGCGATAATGGTGCTCAGCGGCGAGGGAACAATGCAGGACGTTAACGCTCTGCCCGACGAGCTGAAGCCGGATTATATCTTTGATTCGGTGGACGAAATTTTAAGGTAAAGCATATAAAAACCGTATTTAAATACAAAAATCGTTTATAAATATTAAAACATATTTTGGAGGAAAACACTATGTCAAGCTATGTCACCCGCAAAACTCCGGGCGATACCGTGTGGTTCCGTCACGACCGCTTCGGTATGTTTATTCACTGGGGCTTGTATTCCATGCCCGCAAGACACGAATGGATCAAAAATCTGGAGCTGATCCCCGACGAAAAGTACGATATCTACTTCAAGCATTTCAACCCCGACATGTACGACCCCAAGGAATGGGCGCGCCGTGCCAAGGCGGCAGGCATGAAATATGCCGTTTTGACAGCTAAGCATCATGAGGGCTTTTGCATGTGGGACACCAAATATACCGACTACAAATGCACTAACACACCCGCCGGCCGCGACCTTTTGCGCGAATACGTTGACGCTTTCCGCGCCGAGGGCTTGCATATCGGCTTGTATTATTCGCTGATCGACTGGCACCATCCCGAATTTCCGATTGACAAAAACCATCCGCGCCGCTACGATGCCGACGCCAAGGACAAGAACAAGACCCGCGACGTCAAGAAGTACGCTCGGTACATGCGCGATCAGGTTACCGAGCTGTTGACGAATTACGGCAAAATCGACGTTCTGTGGTTCGACTTTTCCTACGATGGCGAGCCCGGCTCCGACGATCCGACGAAAATGGGCAAGGGCAAGGACGATTGGGAGGCTGAAAAGCTGATTGCAACCGCCCGCGCCATCAATCCCGACATCATCATCGACAACCGCACGACCATCGAGCAGGACATCTGGACGCCCGAACAGTATCAGCCCAAGGAATGGGTCAAGGACGCCGACGGCAACCTTGTTACATGGGAAGCATGCCAGACCTTTTCGGGCTCATGGGGCTATTTCCGCGACGAACAGACCTGGAAATCGCCCGAAATGCTCATTCAGATGCTGGTCAACACCGTTTCCATCGGCGGCAACCTGCTGATGAACGTCGGCCCGACCTCTCGCGGATATCTGGATTATCGCGCCGAGGCCGCTCTGCAAACCTACGCCGATTGGATGAAGTACAACAGCCGCTCGATTTACGGCTGTACCATGGCTGAGCCGGAGCTGCTGCCGCTGTGCCCCAACGGCTGTAAATTTACCCAAAGTGAGGACGGAAAGCGCCTGTACATTCACCTGTTCGAGTATCCGTTCCAGTTCCTCGAGCTGCCGGGCTTCGCCGGTAAGGTGGAATACGCGCAATTCCTGCATGACGGCAGTGAGCTGTTGTTCAATGACAAGGTTGAGCATTTCAGCGAGGGCAAAACCACCCGTGACGACCTTTTGGTGTTGAATATTCCGGTTGTTAAGCCGCCCGTCCTCGTCCCCGTAATCGAGCTGATTTTGAAATAAATAGGTTCGTAAAATCTACAATTTAATGTGCAAAGCTTACCGTCAATAAAGCCTTCCCCTTGACATGCCATAGGCATGTCAAGGGGAAGGCTTCGTTAGTCAAGTGTAAGGCTAAAAACGGAAAATTTCATACAAAACCGTGAAATTAACCGCAAACATGCCTTTAACCGTAGGTCGCACCTGTGTATGCGACCATATAAATTTTAAAGCAACCATAATGCGATAAAATATTTTTGTTTTAAGCCTCTTTTTGCGCGTTCAGATGCTTTTTCATGGCGTCGAAGGTTTCGTCGCTGATGACGTGCTCGATGCGGCAGGCATCGTTGGCGGCGGTTTGCTCGCTGACGCCGAGCATCATGAAGCATTCGGTCAGGACGCTGTGCCGCTCGTAGGTTTTTTCAGCCAGCTGTCGGCCCTTTTCGGTCAGGGAGATATAGCCGTCGGCGTCGGTGACAATTAAGTCGTTTTTGCGCAGAATGCCCATTGCGCGGCTGACGCTGGGCTTTTTGTAGCCGGTGTACTCCGCGACATCAACGGCGCGCACGCGATTGGAGCGGCTCAGCAGAACGTAAATGCCCTCAAGGTACATTTCGCCCGATTCGTGTATCACCATTTAATAACCTCCCTCAAATCTTTTGTATTTATTTTACCATGAAATGCTTACCAAGTGTTTAACGAATTGAAAATTAAAATGCTTTAAGCGCGTTTTTGCGGCTATATATAAGCCACGTTGGTCAGAATTTGGCCGTTTTGTATTGTCAGCGTGCCGAAAGACGGCTTGTGTCCGTCCTTGGGGCGGGAAATGCTGCCCGGGTTGAACAGCTTCAGCTCGTCGTCGTACATGTCCAGCGGAATGTGCGTGTGGCCGAACATCACAATGTTGGCCTTTTTTTGCCGCGCGACGTTCATCATAAAGGAATAGCCGCTTTTGACGTTGCGCAGATGACCGTGCATTATCAAAACCCGCACGCCCTCAAGGTCCAGCGTTATCTCGTTAGGCTCGTTTTCACCGGGCCAGTCACAGTTGCCCGCCACGTAAACCAGCGGAATTTCGGGAAAAGTCGCTTTCAGAAGCTTGGCGTCGCTTATATTGTCGCCCAGGTGGATGATAAGGTCGGTGCGCGGGCTTCGGGATACTATTTCGCACATTTTGTCGGTGCGGTAATGTGAATCGGAAAAAATCAGCGCGTTCATAATTTACTTCCTTATATTATATATTTCGGTAACACAATAATTTATTTGTCATATAATACCAATAAAAGAGTAAGGAGGAGATACAATGGAGCCGAACAAAAAGCAGTTACAACAAATTACGGCGCTCAGCGACGACGAATTCAAGAATAAGCTTAACGAGGCGCTGATCGCGGTGGGTGCGTCGGACAGCGTGAAAGCGCGGCTCACGCAAAACATTCCGCAGCTGAAAAGGACGCTGGAGGCGTTGAGCGAGCAGGATTTGGCGCTTTTGGCGCAAAGCATTGACCAAGCGATGCCGGACGCAATCAAAAAGAGCCTGAGCGAATGACGGTGGCGGATATGGATAACAATTTTTCCGAAAAGCTCAACAAAATTCTTGCCGACCCGGACAGTATGCAAAAAATAATGAGTCTTGCGCAGAATCTCGGTGCGGCGGAAAATGCCGATTTGCAAAGCGCCGTGCCGCAAAATCCGCCCGAAAGCATCGGTAAAAATGCGGAAAATACCGCGCCGACCGAGCTTTTGAGCATGTTTAAGGCGCTGGAAAGCTCACCCGCCGGCAAGGCCTTTTTTGACGGCGCGCAGGAGCGAATACGGCTGTTGAATGCGCTCAAGCCCTACCTCGACGCGCCCAAGCGGGAAAAGCTGACCCGCATCATTTCGGCAATGGAGAGCGTTGACGCCATCGGCTCGCTCACCAAGCTGTTATAACAAGGAGGTTCGCATGTATTCACGCGAAACGGGATTTTCAAGCTCGCGCCAAGGCTACAGCGCGGATAAGCTGCGCGAAAAATACGCCGCAAAGACTGTTGCCGCGGCACAGCGCAGTCCGTTCAAACAGCCTGCGCCCGAGCTTCAAAGCGAAAGCATTCTGCCGCCCGAGCCGCCGACGGCGGTTCAGCCGGTGGTACAGCCCGCGCCACCGCCCGAAGAAAGCGGCATAAAGGACTATATTTCAAGTCTTGCGGGCGACGACCTTTTGATGCTGGCGGTGCTGGCGCTTTTGCTGTTTTCCGGCGGTGAAAAAAAGAATTTTGATATTGTTTTGGCGGCGGCACTGCTGTTTGTGGAGTTCGCGTAGCTATTCCCTGACGTCGAAAACCGTGCCGTCAATCGAATAATCGGCGGTGAATTCGCTTGTGGTCAGGCGGTAGGTCAGCTTGTCGTCAACATAGGTCTGCGCCGCCAGCACAACGCCGTAATCCACGCTGATATAGAACATTTCCAGCTGATTGAAGCGCGGATAATAGAATTCCACATATATTATATTGTCCTTGCCGCGGCCGCTCAGCTTGGCAAAACGCGCGTTAATCAGCTCATTTTCGGCGTTTTCGGTGAAATATTCAATGTCCGCCAAGCCCGTTTGGTCGGCGTAGGAAAAATCGCCCGCGGCGTTAAGAATTTTGCTGTCGCCGTCGGCATTGATGATTTTTACCCTTTCGCCGTCGCAAATAACCGTTCTTTTGACATCGCCCACCGTTTCAACGCGGTATTTTGTACCCGACGTCCACACGGTGTTTTTGACGGTAATACTTTGGTTGTCCGAAAAGCGCTCTACTTCGAAAATGGCGTAGTATTTGTCCGACGTTTTTATCTGCTTGATGGCCTCAATTGCATTTTGCACCGTAATTTCGGCAAGATAAAGCTCGTCCTCCCCCGTGGCCGCCGTGAGCGAATCGTAAATCATTCTGTCGTATTTGTTCACGGCCTCCTCGATCGGGGGGACTTTATGCGTTTGGCGCCGACTGTGGACGAAAATCCCCGCGCACACCGCAACGCAAATTATCGCCAGCGTCACAAAGATTTTTTTCATTTTATGCTCTCAATCCTGTTTTTTGTCCGTATGCTCGTGCTCCACGGGGCTGTTCATGTGCAGACCGGAATGCTCGCGGGTTTCGGGGCTTCCGTTGAAAATGCGCCAGTTGATAAGCCCTATCAGCAATACGATTATCAAAAGGATTACCGCGCTGATCATGCGCTCCTCGGTGCAGATTATCGCCGCCACGCCCATCAGCGCCGACAGCGCGTAAAGTATCGTTACCGACTGCTTTTGCGAAAAGCCCACGTCAATCAGCTTGTGGTGCAGATGACCGCGGTCGGGGTGAAAGGGGCTTTGACCCTTGAGCACGCGGCGGATAATTGCCGCGATAGTGTCGATAAGCGGCAGTCCGAATATGAAAAACGGCGTCGCGAACGATATTATGGCGTTGGTTTTGAACAGACCCAGCACCGAAATATTTGACAGTACAAAGCCCAAAAACAGCGCGCCGGTATCGCCCATGAAAATTTTGGCGGGGTTGAGATTGAAGGGCAAAAAGCCCAGACATGAACCGGCGACAATAGCCGTAAGTATCGCCACGTTGAAATCCACCACCGGCGAAAGCAGTGTGAATATCAGCATCGAAAAGGCAGAAATCGTCGAAACTCCGCATGCCAAGCCGTCCAAACCGTCAATCAGGTTGACGGCGTTGGTGATGGCGACCACCCACAGCATGGTAATCGGAATGCTCCAAATGCCGAAAGCAATGTAGCTGTCGCCGAAAAGGCTTATGTGGTTAATGGTGACTCCGCAAAAGGCCGGTATACAGGCGGCGGCAATCTGCGCCGCCAGCTTGACCAGCGCCGGTAAAGCGTAAATATCGTCGAATATGCCCAGTATCACTATGCAGGCAGCGCCGGCCAGAATACCGATAAGCTGGACGTTCATGTCACAGAAAATTAGGGCGGTGACAAAAAAGCCTATGAATATTGCCAGGCCGCCCATTCGCGGCATGGGCTTTTTGTGCATTCGGCGGTTGTCCTTCGGCACGTCCACCGCGCCCAGCCGATATGCCAGCACGCGCACGACGGGCGTCGAAACAAAGGAAAGCAGTCCCGCGCAGATGATAATAACAAGTACCCAAAGAATTTCTTTATACGGTTGCATTGAACATCCTCCTGTTTGTTTTTGGGAAAAAGCAATCAAAATGAAATATGCGATTCGCGATTATGATTGATTTTTCTTCGAAAAATCGCCATTATGAAGCCTTCCTCTTGACGCGACTTCGGTATTGGCGAATTGCTCGTTGATAAATGCGCTCCGCGCATTTATTTATTTCTTTCCCACCTGATAAAAGCCCACCTTGCGGTAAACCTTGGACAGCGTTTTTTCGGCGAGATACGACGCGCGCGCGGAGCCCTCGACCATGATTTTTTCAAGCTCGTCCTTGTTTTGCAACAGCAGATTGAATTTATCCTGAATCGGCTTCAAGCCGTCGGCGCAGGCCTCACCCACCGCCGTTTTGAAATCGGCATAGCCCTTGCC
>CAYWMF010000016.1:0-12368 GCA_964459175.1 uncultured Oscillospiraceae bacterium | reverse complement strand
TCAATGGGAAGCTTTGCGGTTGCGGCAAGCATATGAAATATGCTCAACCCTTAGCGACGTAAGTTGCGTACACAGGGGAGGCTTCATATGGGTGGTTTCATAATGGCGATTTCGCGAAGCAAAATCTACCTCAATTGCGAATTGCGAATTAATTACAAAAGCGAGTGGCTGTAAAAGCGCTCGCCTTTGCTTTATTATTTATGTGTTAAACCGGTGACGTTCCAATAAACTATTGCAATTTTATTCATAATATATATATCCTGAAATTATATTGTCAAATTCCCTTTCCGCCGGTGGCGCACAGTCATTTCGTCCGACATTACGTCATGTGCTCGTCCAAAATGCTTTTCAGCGCGGCCATCGAGCCGGAATGCGAACGGGCAATTTTCACATTTTGCCCGCGCACCTCGCTCAGGGCGCATTTTATCATTTTATGCGACACCGTGCCGGTGAAAAGCACCAGCAAATCCGGATTGCCCAAATCCTTGAGCCCGGCGGCCATTTTCGGATAAATCTTAGCCTTGCAGTTATATTCGCCGCAAAGTTCCTTATAACGGCGGGTCATACATTCGTTTCCGCCAACAATCACAACGCTCATAAAAGCTCCTTTCATTAAGTTAGCATATGCTAACTTGCCGTCAAAAAAAATAAATGCTATTAATGGTAGATTTTTTGGGTTCAATTGCGTACACACCTTTGCGGCATGTCATCGCGCCGCGGTCAACGACGTTTCTCACGCCGAAGCACATTTGCCGAAATATTCGACTTATTCGAATGACAGCCATCGGGTATATCAAAGCTTTGCTTCGAGTTAGCATATGCTAACTCGATTTTATTTTATCATAAAACCACTTTTTTGTCAATAGTTTTTTTCATTTTTTTGCCGCAAAGGTAAAAAATTTCGCCGCAGGCGCACACGGAGCTGCACGGACGGCGGGGTATATCCAAAAAAGGCACGGCTAACATTGATTTCATCTTGAAAAATTATTATTTTTGTGATATACTGTTATTGTTATAAATATTTTCCGGAGAATATTATTATGGAAAAAATAAAATTATTGTTCATCGGCATAACCATGCGGTGCGGCGGAAGCGAAAAATCCTTTCTTTCGTTCGTCAACTGCCTTGACTTCGACCGTTTCGAGGTTGATTTGGTTTTGGCAAAAAAGGACGGGCTTTTCATGGCGCAGCTGCCCAAGCAGATAAATGTCATTGAAATGGAAAAATACGGCGAGCATTTTCTTTTGTCCAACAAAAACGCCGTCAGCTGTCTTTTCAACACCTTTATAAAGAAAAATCCGCTGTATGCATTTGATATTTTGCCGTATTTTGCCAAAGCCGTGCTTTGTCGCAAGTCGTGGAGCGACACCGGCGGGCGGCTGTGGGTACACATGATGCAAAAGCTCAAGCCGCTGGACAAAAAATACGACATTGCGGTTGCGTATTGGGGCGACCGAACCATGTTTTACATGATCGACAAGGTCAAGGCCGACAAAAAAATCACCTGGCTCCACTTCGATTACGCGCACCCCAAGCGCGATAACGAGCTGTATTTGAAGTATTTTTCAAAATGCGACGCCATTGTCAATGTTTCGACGCTGGTTGACGAGGCGCTCAAGAGCGAGCTGCCGCAGTTGAGCGACAAGTGCCTTGTTATAGAAAACATCAACAACCCGATTTTGATAAATCAGCTGGCAGAATCCGGCGACCGCTTTCCCGACGCGGATTACACGGGCAAGCGCATATTGACGGTGGGGCGCATTGCCGAGCAAAAGGGCTATGATTTTGCGGTGAAGGCGATGAGCCTGCTGAAAAAGGACGGCATCGACGTCAAATGGTACGTTTTGGGTGACGGCGACGAGGATTACAAGGCATATATCCGTTCGCTGACCGAGGAATTCGACGTTGCCGACCGCTTTGTATTTCTCGGCACAACGCCAAATCCCTATTCGTACATGGCGCAATGTGACATTTACGCTCAGCCGTCGCGCTTCGAGGGCAAGCCGATTTCGGTTGAAGAGGCTAAAATCCTCAAAAAGCCCATTGTCGCGACAAATTACCTTTCGGCGCCCGAGCAGCTGGCCGACGGGAAATACGGCATGATTGCCGAAATGAGCGGTGAGGGCATTTACGAAAAGCTGAAAATACTGCTGACCGACCCGACAGCTTGCGACACATTGACCGCGGAGCTGGCAAAGCACGACTTTTCCAACACCTCGGAAATAGAGAAGTTTTATAATATTATCTGATTGTTCACATTTTATTGTTGACAAAATTTCTGTAAAATATTACAATATACATATAATCACAGCCACACCACGGAGTTTTTTAATGTTCGGATACATCAAGCCCTTTGAGGGCAACCTTTTGGTAAAGGAATTGGAGCTGTACAAGGCCGCCTATTGCGGCATGTGCCGTGCGCTGAAAAAATATGTTTCCCCGCTGATGCCGCTGAGCCTTAATTATGATTTTGTTCTTTTGGCGATAATGCGCATGGCGCTGGAGCGGACGCCGCCCAAAATCGAGAAAAAGCGTTGCATCGCCTCCCCTTTCAAAAGGAAATGCCGTATTTGCGCCGCCGAAAATCCATCCCTGCGCTATGCCGCACAGGCCGGCGCGGTGCTGACCTATTACAAGCTCAAGGACGACGCGCGCGACAAGGACAAAAATCCGTTAAAGCGCTTGGGCGGACGGCTGTTTTCGTGGGTGCTGAGGCCGTCGATTTTGCGCATTTGCCGCAAAGACGATATTATCGCCAAGCTTTCGCGCGATATTGACGCGGTTATCGCCAAAATTTCGCGCCTTGAAGCCGACAAAAGCTGTGATTTGGATACGCTTGCCGCCGCCTCGGGCGAGCTGTTAGCATTAACCGCTTCGGCGGGGCTGGAATATGAAAAGCGTGAAATTGCCGCGAATTACGGTATGCACATCGGCAAATGGCTATATATTATCGACGCCTACGACGATTTGAAAAGCGACGAAAAAAGCGGCAGCTTCAACCCCTTGATACTACGCTTCGGCTCGACAAACGCGGCAAAGCAAAATGTCGAAACGATAAGCGCGGTGCTGGGCTGTTATATTGACGATGCGGCAAAACAGCTGGAAAGCCTACCCGCGACCTGCTACAACGGCATATTGCAAAACATTACGCTGCAAGGGCTGGGCTGTGCGGCAAGAAAGGTTCTTTACCCCGCCAACCGACAAAAAAGAAAGGTCAACAGATGAGAGATCCCTATTCCGTTTTGGGAGTTTCGCCGAGCGCCACCGACGACGAGATAAAAAAGGCGTATCGCGAGCTTGCAAAGCGCTATCACCCCGACGTCAACGCCGACAACCCGGCGGCCGACGAAAAGATGAAAGAAATAAACGAAGCATATGACACCGTAATGAAAATGCGTGAAAGCGGCGGCGCGTATCGTGCCGCAAACGACGGTGCATATTACGGAAGCTCCGCCTCCGACGCGGCGAATATCGCCCGAGCGCGCGTGCTGATTTCGCAGGGGCGCTACGCCGAGGCCAAAATCGTTTTGGATTCGGTTTCGAGCACCGCCCGCAACGCCGAATGGTACTATCTAAACGGCGTGCTTTTATCCAACAGCGGCATGTATTTCGATGCCCGCGCCAATTTTGAGGAGGCTGTTCGCCGCAACCCGACAAATCCGCAATACCGCGACGCACTGAACAGATTTTCGCAAGGACATCAGTTTAATGGCTCGCACCGTTCAGACATCGGCTGCAATGCCTGCGACCTTTGCACCGGTCTTATGTGTGCCGACTGCCTGTGCGAATGCTGCGGAGGAGACCTGATAAGGTGCTGTTAAAATGAAAAAAAACAAAAAATTAGCCTTTTCCGGCATTCTTGTGGCGCTGTGTGTGGTAATACTCTTCTTAGGCAGCTTTTTTACCACCATCGACCTGACACTGGCGGCGTTGGCAGGAATAATTCTGATACTGGCCGTCATTGAAATGGGCGACAAATGGGCATGGTGCATTTTCGCCGCCGCCTCGATACTTGCCTGGCTTTTAATTCCGTCAAAGCTGGTTGTTTGCTTTTTTATCTGCTTCACCGGCTGGTACCCCATCGCCAAACGCAGCTTTGAACAGCTACACCCGTTTTTGGCGTGGTGCGTGAAAATAAGCACCTTTAATGTGTTCATGACGGTTATAATACTGATTGCAAAATTCGTTCTGCGTCTGCCCGACACCGATTTGGAATTCGGCTATGCGCTGTATGCGCTGGGCAATGTGACGTTTATTGTATATGACATCGCGCTGTCAAAGGTCATTTTGCTTTATGTTGTCAAGCTGAGAAAGCTTTTAGGCTTGAATAAATTACTGTAGCCTCGGCTACACCCTACAAAGTCCACCAATGTTATAAAAATTTATATATAAAACGGAGGAAAACACAATGACATTAATGGAAAAAGAAATCCTCGAGCAACCCAAAGCAATGGCCGGCATCAAAGCCGCCAATATCGACACCATCAACAAGCTGGTCAGCGACATCAAGAGCCGCGATATTAACTTTGTTTATTTCGCAGCCCGCGGAACCTCCGACCACGCTTCGATATACGCTCAGTACATGCTGGGAAGATGCGTAGGTATCGCTTCAGGTCTTGCTACCCCCTCGGTTATCACCTCTTACGGCAAGGAAATCGACCTTTCCCACGCGCTGGTTATCGGCGTTTCTCAGTCCGGTAAGGCCGCTGACGCGCTGGCTGTTATGGCTCAGGGCAAAAAGTGCGGTGCTATCACCGTTTCCGTTACCAACGAGGCTGACTCGCCCATGGCTAAAGAGGCCGATTATCACCTCTACTGCAACGTAGGACCCGAAATCAGCGTTGCGGCTACCAAGACCTTCACCGCTCAAATGTATCTGCTTGCTCTTCTGACCGCTGTTTGGAGCGGCAACGAAAAGCTCATGGAAACCCTTGACAAAGTTCCCGCCGCAATGGAAGAAATGATGAAGACTCTGCCTGCTCAGATTGAAGAAATCGCGCCCAGATATCGCTATATGCGCGACGGCTTCACCCTCGGCCGCGGTGTCAACTACCCCGTTGCTCTCGAATCCGCCCTCAAGCTCAAGGAAACCAACTATGTTCGTATGCAGGGCGCCGCGCTCAGCGACTTCTGGCACGGTCCTCTGGCTCAGGTTGAACCCGAAACCGTAGTTATCCTTTATGCCGCAGAAGGCCCCGTATTCGACGACACCAAAAAGATGCTCGAAAAGCTGGACGAGCTGGAGGCCGAAGTAATTCTGGTTACCGACAGCGCCGAGCTGGCTAAAGACAGAAAGCTGGCATTCGTAATGCCCAACCTCGGCTGCGACTGCGCCGCTCCTTTCTTTAACGCCGTATTTGCACAGCTCTTTGCTTGCAAGCTCACCGCCGTTAAGGGCAGAAACCCCGATGCACCCAGAAACCTCAAAAAGGTTACCATCACAAAATAAAAAAAATAAGGCGGGAGGAGCATTGCTCCTCCCGCTCGGTTTGTCGATAAAATATCGACAAACCGAACAGCCGATTTTCAATGAAAATCGGCTGTTGTTTTTGATATTAATTTGTTTGGGTTCTTATTCTTCGAAGCTCAATTTATACATCTTGCCGTCCGCCGTGGCGTAATACAGGCAATTCTCGTGACAGCAAATAAGCTCCGGCTCAACGCTCAAGCCCAGCTTATAAAGGTTAATCGTGGCAATTTGCTTGCGACCAATCATATCAACCACCATCAATTTCGGCTGAGCGGTAAAGGAATCGCCCTTTTCCGGCGGCACGGTGAAGCCCTCCAGCGAAAAGATTTTGCCGTCAAAATAGCAAGCTCCCTGAATGAACGCGGCGTAATCGCAATCGAACTGCTCGCGGATATCCTTTTCGGTCAGCGTCACAACATTTGCGTCGTAAATGCCGTTATATGTACCGTCGGTGAAATGCGGCACATCAAATTCAAAAAATCTTGTAACATTGTCCTTGTCACGCATCACAAAGGCGTAATATTTGTTGTGGTCGGTGTCCACGACAAAATTACCGTACGGACGACAGTCCCTGCCGTCCTCGCGCGACTTCCACAGATCGCGGTTTTCGACAAAACCGATTTTTATTATCTGTACCAGCTTGGACGAAAAGCCCTGCGGCGTATGCATTATGCGATACACACAGCACACGCCCTCCTTGCGATTGGAGGCAGCGGCGTAGGAATTATAAATATTGGTATAAAGCAGTGGAAATTCGTCATTTTCGGCATAATATTCCGTGCCGAAGCAGACGGCATTGCTGTGCGGAGTCAAAATATCCGCCTTATCAAGCCTAAAGCTCGCCACCTGCTTGCGTGCGGCAATCGAATTGACGCGACATTCGCCGTCGGCGTCAAAGCAAAACATGTATCCGCCGAACATTGCGCCGTCTTGGCCTATTTTAACATCGCATATATACTCAGCCTTAAGATTATTCGCGGTAATCTTCATAGCAATCTCCTTAAAACGTATTACTACTATTTTACAACTTTTGGCTTTGCATTTCAAGCAAAAAGCGCAAAGTTCACAAAAAATTCATGCTCGGTTATTTCAAAAATACCTCGATAACCGGCACAAGCATTTCGAGCCGAACGGCGTATTGGTGATTTATAATCCGTATACGCCGAATCGAACAGACAAAAGCCCTCATGGTGCTTTGTCGTCAAAATCGCGTATTTCATGCCCGCCGCCTTGGCCTTTTTTGCCTATTCGCGCGTCGAACATATCGTGGTTGAAATATTTATCGTATTTATCCTCGGGAATTTTCTCCATGGTTTTTATCCACTCGTGCCGCGCCGGCATGGAGTACGGGCCGAAACAAATGAACATTCCGAAGCGGTCATGGCGAAACCACTCGGTTTGCCCGGGAATGGGCTGAATTTGACAGCTACCCATGCGTCACCATCTATTTTGCGGTATATACCGTGGTCGGAAGCTCGATTTCTCTGAACTCCTCGCGCCAATCGGCGCCGAAGCATTTTTCAAGGTATCCGACCGCCTTTTCATGTATATCGACGTCAAACGGCTTGCGGTGTGTGTCTGTGCCGAGGAAGTTTATGTAGCCCTTGTTCAGATAATCGGCAAGTCTTTTTTTCAAAAAGAAGCGCGAAAAGCTTTGCAAATTGACCTGCGCAAGACAGCCAATCTCGATAAATCGGCGGAAAAAGCGCTCGTCGCGCATTATATAAGGATATCGCTCGACATGCGCCAGAACCGGCGTTACATTGTGCGCCAAAACCAGCTTTTCGATAAGCTTGAGCATATTTTCGCCGTCCTCGGCGCGATAGGACAGCTCGGTCAAAAGATACTGAGTGCCTTGCAGGCACAGCGGAGTTATATCCTCCGTATTGAAAATATAATCGTGCATAAAGCATTCACAGCCGACATAAAGCGCGGTTTTACCGCCGACCTGCTTTTCAAAATTCGAAAATGCCTCGTCGCGGCGGCGCAAAAACTCGCTCATCGGCTCCTTATACGGATAAAAATGCGGCGTCATCACCATGCTGTCAAAACCGAATTCGTCAAGTGCCGCAATAAGCTCCAGCGATTCCTCCGGTGTGCGGCTGCCATCGTCCACTGCGGGCAGCAAATGTGTGTGAAAATCAAGCATAAAAACCTCGTAAGCTTTAAAATATACCATGCAAAAAGGCGGAGTATACATCTACCCGCCCTTTTGCCTATCTTCAGTGATAATATTTTTCATATTTGGAATTTGTTTCTTCCGTAACATCGTTGAAAATAAATCCCAGAACCTTTCCGTTGATAAGCTTTATGCGCTGTAAGGCATTATCTATATTCGGATAAGTTGAATAATTCTGGCGTACAACCATTACCGCGCCGTCCGAAATCTGTATAAGCGGCAAAGCATCTGCCACCACGTTTATCGGCGGCGTATCGAACAAAATATAGTCGTACTTTTCTTCGATCATTTCTATAAACTGTACCATTTCACCGCACGCCAAAAGCTCGGCAGGGTTAGGCACCGGAATGCCGGCACAGATAACCTGCAAATTCGGGTATGAAGTTTCGTTTACAACCTCCTCAAAGGTCGAAAGCCCGGTGAGAATGTTTGTCAAGCCGGGATTGTTGGCGAAATTCATGGTATCGTAAATATTCGGCTTTCTTAAATCGGCGTCGATAAGCAATACCCTTTTATCGGTTTGAGCAAGAGAAGTGGCAAGATTTGCGGCGGTGGTGGTTTTGCCAACGCCGGCCACATCTCCGGCAATAACTATTTTTTTACAGCCTTCCTTAACAACGGAAAGTATAATATTTGTGCGAATTGCTTTATATGATTCCTTAACCATCGCAAGCTTGGCTTTATCTACGACAGCTTCTTGCTTTTTGCCGCCCTTGCGCGCATTTTTATCAACTATTATATCCTTAACCTCCGCTTTGCCGTCATGCCTGCGGGTTTTGGTAAGTCCTTCGATGATTTTATTTTTTCTACTGCTTGCCATTTTCAAATTCCTTTCTGTTATTTTTGGGTGGTTTTAAAGGACGCTACTCTTCCCAAAATCGGAATTTTATCATAGTGCTCTTCCAACTCCGTGGTGCTTTTTACGCGGTTATCCATCATATCAATGACTATTATTACCGCCAACACGATAACAAAGCCCAAAACAAAGCCGATTAAAGTATTATTTCTCAAACTCGGACCGACAAGCACGCCTATCAGCGGTGTCTTGTAGCAACGCACGGTATCGGTCACGGTGGTTTCACCCTCCAGCGCGTTATCCGGAAGCGCCAGCTGAGTCAGACGAGCATTGGCAGTCTTTTTAATCGCATCGGCAATCATTTTGCTCTCGCCCTTGGAATTTGTGACAACGCGAATAGTGAACAGCTCGGTTTCCTCGATAATAGAGAACGAAACCGAAGCTCCTATCTGTGCGGCAGTCTTTTTGGAAAGACTCAGGAAATCCGCTTTATCGGGATGTGCGGCAATAAGGTCGTCGATATCGCTGTTGAGCTGTGCCGCAACCATTTTATAGTAGTCGTTGGTTCTGAGCATTTCAACCTTTGAGCGCACGATACTGCGGGTGTAGCTGAGGTTGGAATTAAGATACGATGGGTTTGCCACGTTGGTGTCCGACGCAGTGGAAACTATCGTAAAGCCGATTTCCGAAGCGTAGGTTTCATCCACGGTGTAGCGCGTAAACAGATAAGCTCCCGCAGCGCAAACCACCGCGGCGGCTATCAAAAGGATTATATTTTTCCAGATTAGCTTTAATATCCTATCAACGGATATTTCAATTTCCTTTTCCTTTTCCATTTATTATCCTCCGAGCAAACAGAATTCTGCTATCTTGTATAAATTATATCATAGTTTGATAAAAAAATCAATACTATTTTGTTTTTTTGGCAAATATCACTCAATTTCTTCAATTTCTTCGAGCCACAGCTTACCAATTGCATCGCCGGGCATACGCCAATCGCCGCGCGGGCTTAATGCCACCTGACCGATTCTCGGTCCGTCCGGCAGGCAAGAGCGCTTATACTGCTGGGCGAAAAAGCGGCGGTACAGCGTTTTTAAACAACGCAAAATTTCTGCCTTATCGTACCTTTCGCCGAACGCGCGCAGGGCAATACGATAAAGCTTTTTGGGTGAAAAGCCGTATTTCAGCATATAGAATATGAAAAAGTCGTGAAGCTCGTACGCGCCGACAATTTCCTCGGTTTTTTGAGCAATAGCACCGTTTTCGGGCGGCAAAAGCTCGGGGCTGACGGGTGTATTCACAATATCGCGCAAAACTTTGCCTACCTCTCCCCCGGCCGTATCGGCGCAGTGGGTGACTATGCGGCGTATCTGCGTTTTGGGAACTGCGGCATTTACGCCGTACATCGACATATGGTCGCCGTTATATGTGGCAAAGCCCAACGCCAGCTCGGATAAATCGCCGGTACCGATGACAATGCCGTTTTCGGCGTTGGCAATATCCATAAGTATCTGGGTTCTTTCGCGCGCCTGAGCATTTTCGTAAACCACGTTGAATTCGTTCGGGTCGTGGGCTATATCCTTAAAATGGCCGCTGACCGCCTTTTTTATATCAATTGTGCGCAGTGTTACGCCCAGCTTTTCGCAAAGGCTGACGGCGTTGGTTTTGGTGCGCTTTGATGTGCCGAAGCAGGGCATGGTAACAGCGATAATATCCTTACGCGGCTTAGCCATCATATCAAACGCCCGCACGGCAACAAGCAGAGCCAGCGTGGAATCCAATCCTCCGGAAATACCCAAAACGGCGCTCGCGGCGTGAATATGCTCCAGGCGGCGCTTAAGACCGGTCGCCTGAATGGTCAAAATTTGCTCACAGTCGTCAGCATCGACATAAAAGGGATTGTCGGAATATTCGCGCTGTAATTCCGTCTCGCACAGCGGCAGGTCGAATGCGGTATGGGCGTAGCTCTTATCGCTTTCGCCCGCATAAGCGGTGCGGCGCTTTTCGGCGGCAACCGCGCCGACATCTATATCATATATCAGAAGCTTTTGCTCAAAAGGAAGCTTTTCGGCAAGGATACTGCCGTTTTCGGCAATAATGCAATGACCCGCGAAAACCGCATCGCCCGTAGATTCGCCCTCGCCCGCGTCGGCGTAGATATAAGCGCACAAAAGCCGCGCGGAATGCGACGAAATCAGCTGACGGCGAAAATCCGCTTTGCCGACCGCCTCACTGGAAGCCGAAAGATTGACGATAATATTCGCACCGGCGGCGGTATGATAAGCCGACGGCGGCAAAGGCACCCACAGATCCTCGCATATCTCGGCTCCGAAGGAAAAAGCCGGCATGTCTTTGCAGGTAAAAATCTGCTTTGTGCCGAAAACGGTTCTTTGACCCGCAATTTCCACCTCGCAGTTGTCCGTCGGCGCGGGCGCAAAATAGCGCTTTTCATAGTATTCGCCGTAATTCGGCAAATATGTTTTGGGCACAATTCCGAGTATTTTACCGCGGCAAACCACCGCCGCGCAATTATACAGCTTACCACCCCGCATATAGGGCAGTCCCACCGCCATCACCGCCTCGATATCGGCGCTTTCGGTAATTATCCGTTCAAGCGATTTTTCGGCCGCGTTAAGCAATGTATCCTGAAAGAACAAATCGCCGCAGGTATACGCCGTGACCGACAGCTCCGGAAAAACAATGAGCTTTGCACCGCTTGCGGCGGCGCTTTTTGCCGTTTCAAGTATATTATCGGTATTTGCCGTGCAATCGGCAACGCTTACGCGCGGGCTCGCCGCGCAAACCTTTATAAAGCCGTCTTTCATAAACAAAATCCTTTCGGAATATCAAATATCTTTTGACAAAAAACAAATTCCGTTGTATAATAAAAGCAACAGGAAACCGTTTTCAGACGGTTAGCCTAAAGCTGCAATTAAAAATAACCGCAACCTTGGCAGAGGGCGGTTATTTTTTTGTGTTTATAATCATGATGATTAAATTCACTATCGCAATTACAAACATACGGGTTGACATTATATCCGAGTATGTAAAAATTGCGAATCACCCCTTTTCATGGGAGTGCTAACCGCCATCAAATTCCCTGTTGCGGGAATATTCTACCCTATATTCCGCAATTTGTCAAGTATCTTTGCGTTTGTCCGCAAAACACACATTTTTGAATGCGCAATACGCATTAACTGCGCTTCGCGCATTATTTTTCGTCCTTCATGCGGATTTCCTTGCGCTTGATTTTTCCGCCGATGGTCTTGGGCAATTCATCGATAAACTCGACGATACGCGGATATTTATACGGTGCAGTTACCTTTTTTACGTGATTTTGAAGCTCCTTGGTGAGCTCGTCACTCGGCGTATAGCCCTTTGCAAGGACAACTGTCGCTTTGACAACCTGACCTCTGATGGGGTCGGGTGCGGCGGTAACGGCGCATTCCAGAACCGACGGATGCGTAAGCAGGGCGCTTTCAACCTCAAACGGTCCGATACGGTAACCGGAGCATTTGATAACGTCGTCGTTTCGACCTTCGAAATGATAGTAGCCGTCGGCATCACGCCATGCTACGTCGCCGGTATTGTAAATGCCGTTCTTCCAGGTGCGCGCCATGGTGTCGGGGTCGTTGACATATTCGCGGAAAAGACCGGCGGGATGCTCGGAGGAAGCGTTTTTAACCACTATCGAGCCAACCTCGCCGTCCTCGCAGGATTCGCCGTTTTCGTTGACAATATCAATATCGTACAGCGGCGAGGGCTTGCCTGTTGAACCGGGCTGAATATCAAACCACTCGAAGTTGGCAATAAGCACACTGCTTTCGGACTGGCCGAAGCCCTCGGTAATTTTAAGTCCGGTCGCCTCGTAAAATTTATTGAAAACCTCGGCGTTGAGCGGCTCGCCGGCGGTAGTGCAATGC
>CAYWMF010000015.1:0-12575 GCA_964459175.1 uncultured Oscillospiraceae bacterium | reverse complement strand
GTTTATAACCGTTCTGGGGCGCTTTACCGCTGTTGACACCTCGACTTATGCTGTCGGCGGTACACTTTCGGATATTAATCCGAATGAGTATTACGCGCCATACTTCAATTGGGCCGTTCAAAAGGGTTTAATTGAAAATTCCGCATCTTTGCGCGCCGAGGAAGCCATAACACGCTTAGAAATGGCCTGCATAATTGACAAGTTCATGCAAAGTTCGGATTTTGTATTTGATACCGACAAGAAGAATATGATCTTCAGCGACATTGCCGAACTTGACGCCGACAGTCGAAGCGCGGTCGAGCGCATTGCCGCGGCCGGTATAATTAACGGCAAAAACAGCAATTGCTTTGATGCATATGGCAAACTGACCCGCGCCGAGGCGGCGACAATTTTCACAAGGCTTACAAAGGCTTTGCTTCATATTTCCGCAGTCGGCGAATACATCACGTATGATGCCGCGGAAATGACCGTTCCGTATTGGAAAGGCAACACGGTGTATTACGAATCCTTCTTGCCGGTACGTGAGAATGAAGGCGAAGAAATCGAAATACAGCTTCTTTACGATATTGACCATGTAATCAGCCTTAAAAACTCTTTTCTCGACAAAGAATATGAAGACGGAAAGGATTATACCGTACGCAACGGAAAATTGTATATTCCCGTGGGCAGCACTGTAAATTGCCTGACCTACGATGAATATCATCCGTCCAAAGGCTCGACTTTTAACCTTGTTAACGGTGGATTCCTTTTCACCGGCGGCAACGGAATTTCGCATTCGAGACAATATGCCGTTACATATACGCATTCTGATTCGTGGAACGGCTCTTTTCCGAAAGAAAATCCCCTAAAGCTGAAACGCTTCAAAGAAAAGTTACGTGCCGGAGAAGAAGTTACCGTTGCGTTATTCGGCGACAGTATTTCCACCGGCTGTGATAGTAGTGGACTTTCGTACATAAATATGCCACCGTTTTTGCCGAAATTCATTAATCTTGCCGCTGAAGTTCTCGAAAACAAGTACGGCGGAAAGGTTAATGTTATCAACCGCTCGGTCGGCGGTAAATACGCTTCGTGGGGTGCCGAACAGGCCGACAGCCTCTTTGCCGACGATAAATTCGATTTGTTTATTATCGCTTTCGGCATGAACGACGGAACGCTCAAGGTAGACGGACAGCTTTATAAGCAGTACATTGACGATATTATGCAAAAAATATTGGCAATTAACCCTAATTGCGAGTTTTTGCTGATTTCAACGACAATTCCGAACCCCGAAAGTCCGTATGCAAAATATCTTCCCGACGGAACAACCTATCACGAAAGCTATGAACCGTTGCTTGAAGAGCTGGCGGAAACATACGGCGATTCAACCGATATTTTCAAGCTCACATCAATGCACACCTATATGCTCACGCGAAAGCGGTTTGTCGATTTTACATCAAGTAATATTAACCACCCCAATGATTTTTTGATACGCCTTTACGCGCAGGGTATAATCGAGCTTATCGGCTGATATTTTCGCCGCTTCTGAAAACATAGTCGAGAAACAGCGCGCCTCCGACGGCTTCGCAAAGAGATAATAGCAGATATTCGACATTTATTTCGACGTTGAACCCGAATACGGCGGCGGTATACGCATCGCCCAAATGCACAATATATATTCCGCGCGCCAGAAAAATCAGTGCACTGACGAAAATTATATGTAGAAAGAAAAACAAAAATACCGACGCTCTTTTATCTATTTTATCTAAGGCTTTAAGCATTTGAACACCTCTTGCAATATGATGATTAATTGTACCACAAGAAGATTTATTCAATATGTATAAAGCATAAAGTTTTAAGTGTTTTGTTATATTATTTGTACCACAAAAGGAGATAGCTATATGAAAATCAAATTTTTGCATTACAATATTGCGGCATGCCGCAACTATGAGGTTGCCGCCGTTTCACCGGTAAAACCCGAGCGTACACTGGAAATTATAAAATCCTTTGACGCCGATATTGTCACTATTAACGAAATTGATTGCCTGACAGCGCGCTCGGGCAAAATAGATCAGCCCAAGCTTATTGCCGAGTCTATGGGATATAACTACTATTTCGCTCCTGCGATTGAATGCGGCGGCGGTGATTACGGAATTGCGCTCTTTTCGAAGTACGACATTGTTTCAGCCGAAATGATACGCATTCCCGACACCTATATCGACGGTGTGCTCCAAGAAAGACGAGTTATAATTTCCGCAATTTTGAATGCAGGCGGTCAACAGTTAAGAGTTATGATGTCACATTACGGTCTGTCGGGTGAGGAGCAGCGAAAGGCCGCCGAGCTTACGCTCAGTGAGCTTGAAAAAAGTACGCTGCCCACAATTTTCAGCGGCGACCTCAATATAACGCCCGACAATCCGCTTATCGGAAAGTTGTCCGAAAAAATGACAGATACCGGTCTGCTTTTCGAAAAGGAACCGATAACATACCCGTCGTCAAACTTTCTGGCACGCGCTGAAAATGTCAAAATCAAAATCGACTATATTTTCACGCACGGAAATATAAAAGCCGAGCATGTCGAGGTGCCGGAAATTCACGTTTCCGACCATCGTCCGTACTATTGCGAATTATCTTTATAAATCATGCGAAAATACTTTTGCTTTTTGATTGTATTTTGCGCGCTGTTCACTTCGGCGGTGTGTGCCGCCGAAAACGAATGGGCGTTTGACAGCCTTGAAAAGCTAAACGCCTGGACAGCCGATTCACAAATGCTGCAATACGAAATAAAAAACGGCAAATGCGAATTTGCGTTAATGGGCAAAGCTCCGTATATTTCACATGTGGGCGGTCTTGATTTTTCGGAATACAAATACGCCGTTGTACGCGCTATGTCCGATACCGAAAAATGTAATTTAAAGCTTGTCGTCGAAACGTCCGACGGATCTTTCCCTTTCGAAATCGAGCTAAACGGCGACGGTGCATGGCATGAATACATAGTAAAAATCGACGTCGGCGGAACGGCCGATAAAATCACGCTGTACTTTTTGTCGAACGATTACGCCGACAAAGCGATTCATGTTGTGATTGACCGTATCGGCTTTTTCAAAACCAAAAGCGATGGCGAATATTTTTTGTCCCGCGCGCTCATTTCGCTTAAAGAGCCCGAAAAAACCGTTTCAAGTGGGCTTACTGCGCCGTCATGGCTTTTTTCAAGCAGTACCGATATATCAAAATGGAGCGTTGTCGGCGAGGTGTTCAACCAAGTCGGTATGATGAAAATCATTCCAAGCGGCAATGATTTTTCGCTTTCCGCCAAATTGACAACGCCTTTTCAGGCAGAGGAATTCAAATATTTCGCTTTGCGCTGTAAGTCGCTGCTGGACTGCGATTCAGCATACATTACCTTTAATTCCGATATTCATAAGTCGTACTTTGTACTTAAAAACGACGGCGAATGGCATAATTACATTATCGACATGTCTAAATATGCTCATCGTAAATGGAGCGGAACCATAGCCGACATTGCTTTGGCTGTTGACGGCGCAATAGTAGGCGATGAGCTGTATCTCGAACGCCTCGGATTTTTCTCAAATTATAACGACGCCTCGGATTTTTTGCGCCAAAGTACCTTAAGCTTTGATTTTACCGCCGAAATGAGATACGACGGTGATAACTATAAAATTACCGTTCCTGCCGATACCATGGCAGAAAGCTATACCTTGAGCGATATTTTGGTCAAAAACCTTTCGGGCAAGAGCGGTGGGCAAACGACAGTTGTGCTTTCGAACAATACCCCGATACCGCTGTCCGAGGTGAGTCAGGGCGGCTATGCCGTTTACTATGCGTTCGCTAAAGGCGATTACACGATAGGTGAGCACGCCGTAAAATACAGCGACACCGACACGCATTGGGCAAAGGACTACATCGACTATGTGTCGGCGCGCACATTGTTTTCGGGTACATCTCCGCAGGAGTTTTCGCCGGACATGACGATTACGCGCGGAATGTTTATCACGGTTCTGGGACGTATGCACGGCTTGAAAATCGAAAATATGAGCACCTACAGCGGCTATGCCGATGTTTCGGAGTCGGAATACTACGCGCCTTACATCACTTGGGCAAAGGAAAATGCCGTATTTGCACCGAGCGGCGAATACTTTTATCCCGATGCGCCCATCACACGAGGCGAAATGGCGCTTGTAATTTCAAATTATATCGAGCTTTTCGGCTACAAGTTCAACAGCTTTGCAGTGATAAATCAATTTGAGGATTTAGCCGACTGCACCGACGAAATTCGCGCGGCTATCTTGAAAATACAGGCCTATTCCATCATAAACGGCAAGGCTCCCACACGCTTTGACCCGAACGGAACCTCCACACGCGCCGAGGCTTCAACCGTCATGACACGTCTTATAAAGTCGATTTTGGGAGTTTTTTATACCTCGCCGTACAGTGATGAGTATTTCACAAAAGAAAAAATTCGCATAGGTGCTTATGCGAATTTCGATATTGATGTTCTTAATGAAAACCTGCTTTCGGCTTACGGTAGCGTTGGCTTCAATATGCTTTTAATGAACGTCGAAATAGGGGAGAGTGCGAAGCGCGATATGGTGTTCGACTATTGCGACAAAAACGGAATCGGCGTTATAGCTTCGCAAAGCATGGATAAGGATTTTGCGGCTTCCTCACTGAAATACTTTTCGCATCCGTCATTTTACGGCAGCATGCTGGCCGAGGAACCGGGAATGCGAGATTTTGATTATATAGCCGAGCGCGTCGATATATTCAACACGCAGCTTCAAAACAAAAAAGCGTTTGTTAATTTGCTTCCGCTTTATTCATCCGCAAAGCAGCTGGAGCACGGCAGCATGGCGGATTACCCACAGTATTACGATGCCGACATCGCCGCATATCGCGAATATCTCTTACAATATGCGCAAGCCGTGAACAGCGATATTGTTATGATAAATCTGTTTCCGTTCGGCGCGCACGGTTTGTATGACAAATACACGCAAGCAGTCGCGATAACCGCGGAAGTCGCTGACAAATACGGCAAGGATTTTTGGTGCATAATTCAAAGTGACAGCGGTATAACCGAAAGAAATCAGCTTTCACGGCAGTTTTACACCTTGCTTTCTTTCGGCTGTAAAAACTTTATTTTATGGCCGTGGACTGAGGGACTTTGCGACGCGGAAAGCAGATTGACCGACACCTACTACGCCGCTAAAGAAATTATTGCCGAGCTTAACGCTATTTCCGATATTTTCGTTCAATACGAGTATATCGGCGCGGCTGTTTATAACACTTCCGAACCGTTAGATACTTCGAATTTTGCTAATATTAAAAGCAAAATTGTCGAAATTACAGAGCTTACATCATCGCAGTCGGTGCTTGTAGGCGAGTTTAAAGCAAAAAACAATTCGTCGAATGCCTACACGCTTTTAAATCTTTCACAAAATGAAGTCACCGAAATAAGGCTTAATTTGGCTTGTGAAAGCATTACGACGTATTTCGGCGGTGTGCCGACCGTTCTCGAAAAGAATGCCGACGGCTGTTTCTGCATTACGCTTGAAGCAGGGCAGGGTGTATTTATAACCGAATGACAAGAGCTGTCACAGAATTTAATCTGTGACAGCTCTTATTTTTCACGGATTGCATCTGCCGCACGGAAAGTAGCCTTTTTCGATAACTTGAGAGCGCGTACCGGAAAAAACTTTGCGGTTGGCGTCCTTTATGTTTGCGATGCCGGTGCAGGTCGGATAATGAAATTTATGCGAATTTGTGTTCAAAATATACTGCCTTTCTTGCTCGTCGTCGGTGTTTTCCGATGCAGGTCGTTCGGCTTTGTTGGCACCATCGGAAGTATCCGATTCAAGCTCGGTTTGTGGCTCGGATATATCGAGAGCGGTGTTTTCCTTTGGTAAAATCGGGTACAGAGTATCGGCATCGGCGTTTTTCGCCACCGTAAAAGTGACAGCTTTTCCGTCACTGCGGCAAATAATATCGCCCTGCATATCGGTTCTGTAAACAACAGCATCGGCGTCGCGCAGTTTGCTGAGCGTTTGATCTGACGGATGTCCGTAGGAATTATCCTTTCCAACCGAAATTACCGCATATTCCGGCAAAATTTCGCGTAAAAACGGATAACCGGTCGAGGTACTGCTTCCGTGATGTCCGACCTTTAGAACAGTACTTTTCAAATCATATCCGCTCGCCAGCGCCGCCTGTTCGGCCGCTTTTTCGGCGTCACCGGTAAAAAGAAACGAGGTCTCACCGTAGGTGACTTTCAAAATTATTGAGCTTTCGTTGGCGTCGTAATCGGAATTGCATGCAAGAACAATCGCCTCGGCGCTTCCGAGGCTGAATTTTTCGCCGACCGTTGGAACCGTAATGGAAAGCTCTTGTTTTTGAGCGTATTTTACGAAATTTTTAAAGGATTTTGTACCGTTTTCAGTGACCGGACAGTAAATTTTATCGGCTGTTGCGTAAACAAGCGCACCCACAAGACCGCCGACGTGATCTTCGTGCGCATGCGTGGCAACTATATAATCAAGATGCTTTATATCGTTTTTCTTAAGATAGGAATAAATTAAGTTTGAATCGTCGGCATTTCCGCCGTCGATCAGCATAGCCTTGCCATCGCAAATCACAAGCGAAGCATCAGCTTGGCCGACATCAATGAAATGAGCTTCAAAAAACGATTCATCGGGCGGAGCTTCAAGCCACGAATCATCGACAAATGACGCTTCAGTGCAAGCGGTGCATAGAAGCGTCAAAAGTAAAATGAACGAAATTAAAGCGGATTTTATTTTAAAATAATTCATCGTAATTAAACAGCCGTGTAGCTTTCGGGAACAACAAACAGTCCATCGTCAACCTCAGCGGTAAAGGCGAATATTTCCTCTGTAACCAAGGCGCCGTCCTCACGCGCGTAGACAATATACTTCAAGGCATAATTGTCATCGAAAATAAATATATGCGGCGTGCCGTCAATCATTGCAACCTCGGCATATTGATCCTTATCGACCACCGTGTAGGCGGACGGAGTGAACTCAATATCGTAATATTTTGACGCGCATTCAACATCAATCATTACGGCGTTGTAGGCAGCTTCATCACAGCTCGTTTGAGAATATGTCTGCGCCGCGACGTCCATAATAGTGGCAGTATCGCGAGAAACTATGGAAACATTCTTATTTCCGGCAATTTCGCTGATAGTGAGAACCGTACCGTTTTTAACCGCCTTTATGATAGATGTGGTTTGACCGTCGACGGTAACAGCCTTTTCAAGGTAATAAACCGCGTAATCCGGTAGCTCCGCCGTGACGACAGAGGTAAGATAATCGGCAAATTTTGAGGGAAGAAGGGTCGGCTGAGGAGTATTTTCTGCCGTAATATCCTTATTTTCGGCATTTGCATCGTTTTCGGAATCATTCGGCACGGTTGCGGTATTGCAAGCCGTAAGCAAAACGATTATGCAAGAGAGAAGAATTAATAATACTTTTTTCATATTTCACCTGTTTTGCGGCAGCTTCGCGTTAGAAACTGTCACCTTGGAATTTATTTCACTCGGCTCATGATAGGTTGTAACGATTTCTTTAACCAGCGGGCGAATATCGTCAATTTCACTGTAAGCCGCTTTGTAAAGTGTGTCAAGGCTGTCAAGGAATTTTTCTTCGTCGAAGTCGATAGGCTTTCCGATATGTATAAGCTTATTTTCGGTGCTTTGCAAGCCCTCTTCGCTCATCAAAAGCTCCTCATAAAGCTTTTCACCGGGGCGAAGACCCGTGAATTCGATTTTTATATCCTTGCCGGGAGTATATCCGGAAAGGCGAATGAGATTGGTGGCAAGATCAAGTATTTTGACCGGTTTGCCCATATCAAGCACGAAAATTTCTCCACCCTTGGCGTTGGCGCCGGCCTGTAAAACCAGCGAAACCGCTTCCGGAATAGTCATAAAATATCTGATTATATCCGGGTGAGTAACCTTTACCGGGCCACCTTCGGCAATTTGCTTTCTAAACAGAGGGATTACACTGCCATTGCTTCCGAGCACGTTTCCGAAGCGAACAGCAACAAACTCGGTTTTGGAGCGCGAATTGTAGGACTGTACAATCATTTCGCACATTCTCTTTGAAGCGCCCATTATATTGGTAGGGTTAACCGCTTTATCGGTAGAAATCAATACAAAACGATCGGTTCCGAATTCATCAGCGGCACGAACCGTGCGCAGTGTGCCGAAAACATTGTTTTTAATAGCCTCGTTGGGGCTGTCCTCCATGAGCGGCACATGCTTATGTGCGGCGGCATGGTATACAATATTGGGGCGATATTTTGCAAAAATCGAACGAATTCTTTCGGTATTTCGAACGGAAGCTATCAGCACCACCAAATTAAGCTCGGGGTGATGAGCCAAAAGCTCCTGCTGTATATCATAAGCGTTATTTTCGTAAATATCCACAATTATAAGCTGCTTTGGCGAATAATTTGCGATTTGACGGCAAAGCTCGCTTCCGATTGAGCCGCCGCCGCCTGTAACCATTACAACCTTGCCCTTAACATACGACATAATGCTTTGAAGCTCGGATTTAATTGAAGAGCGTCCCAAAAGGTCTTCAATGCGAACGTCACGCATTTTTTGAAGTCCGACAGAGCCGTCCAACAGCTGATACACGCCGGGGAGAGTTTTGAGCTTGCAGGATGTTCCCTTGCAAATATTTATTATTTCGTGTATATCGTCCGATTCGGCAGAGGGCATTGCGATAAATATTTCGTCAATATTCATTTTCTGGGCATATTCCTTGATAGAATGTCTGCCGCCGACAATTTTACTGCCGTAAAGATATTTGCCCCATTTGGTTTCGTTGTCGTCGATAATACAACGAACCTTGAAATGCGTTGCTTCGGAGGTGGAAATCTCGCGCATAATAATGTCGCCCGCACTTCCGGCGCCGACAAGCATTACATTTGTGGTGTCTTTATCATTCTTTGGTACAAAGCGCGAGTTGAGAAAAACTCGGAAAAATCTGTAAGAAAAACGAGTCGCAACCAAAAAAACGAGGAAAATAAAGAAATAAAGAATGAAAGAGGTTTTGGTAATATGTACAGACTGCGGGTCATCAAGCTTGATTATATTGAAAGCTATGATAACATTCGAGGTAATAAAATAGATAATGGTAGAAAAAAGAGAGGCTATTATAGCATTGAACAGTTCATAAAGCCCCGCAAAGGTCCAAACGCTGTTGTAAAGGCGCAAAATATAACAGCCTAAAACCGTTACCGGTACGAGAAATACCGCCGTCGCGAACAAAAGCTCAAAGGTGTGCGCATGTATTGCCTGAAGGGAAAAATCCGTATAGAGATATATGCTCAAAAAAAGCGCCGCAACCACAAACAGAACATCCAGTGCGACAAATACGAGCTTTTTCAGAATATGAACAACCCCTGAATTATTATGATTAGCCATTATTTCCTCCATCTTCATTTCATTATTACGCATTATTCGACTGTAGTACCGAATATTCGCGCAGTTACGTCACAATGACGCTAATCTTTGCTTTATATTATATCATGTTATTTAAAAATTGTCAATACAAAATTGCTAAATTATGTAAATAACTATTTGGATAAATTGAGAATTTTATACTTTTGTTTCACAGCTGTCAACAAATCTCACGATTATAGCATAAATCAAGGCCGCCGTCCTCCGTCAAAAGCTCGCGGAGAACGGCGGTGTGTCGAATTCAGATTTTGTACGGAGGCTTTGTTATTCGCGCTCAAGTGAGCGTTCATGACTTCTGAACAGCAGTGATATACACCAAAGCGCGCAAAGACCGACGACGGTGTATATAATTCGGCTGACTATGGCTGTCTGACCGCCGAAAATCCAAGCCACAATATCAAAATTGAAAATACCGACGCTGCCCCAGTTGATACCGCCTATTATAAGCAGTGTAAGAGCTATTTTATCCAGCATTTTATTTACCTGTCCTTTTATAAAATACACTGCGGTTTGCAACAGCAGGGCTTTTTTGAAAATCCGACTGCTGTTTTTCAGCCGCAGTATTATTTTACGTATTGCACGGTACAGTTATTCGTTTGTAACGGATTTGTAAATCGAAATATCGCCGCCGGCAGTTTTCAGCCACAGACTTTCGGCGTCCGACTTTGTTTTGCTGTATTCGTTATCGTCAAGCACGATTCCGTCGAGCGATATTTGACCTCTTGTGAGTGACGCCCTGATATTGTAATTTGAAAGCGCGTTGGCGGTTTTGACAGTTATATCGCCCAGCGTGGTTTCGCAATTGGTCTTTCGTCCGTCGGCATAAACCGCTATATCTCCCAACGTGCAGACCGCGTTTACAAACACGTAGCTGCTGTCCTCGACGGTTACATTACCTTTTTTCAAGGTTATATCCGCCGTTTCGGATATATTGAGCTTTTTAAGCTCCGCATCACCGTAGGACGAGCTGACGGTAAGCTTTTTCAAGTCAATTTCGGATATTTCGATATCGCCGATTCCGAGCGAAATTTTTATGTTGTCGATTTTGTCCTTTTCGTTCAAATATATTTTCACGGACTTTTCGGTGTGCGAATAGAGTCCTTTTGAAAATACGTTTCTGAAGCCGGCAAAGCTTGTTTTTCCGTCCTCTATGGAAAGTCCCATGATATAAAAAGGTACGTTGTCGTGAATTTTCAAGATCCCGTTTTCAATGATGCAGGTTGTCCTTTCCTTATCGGGATTTTCGAAAAACACACGGCTGTCCTCATCTGTGGAGCAAATGATTATATCGGCTTTTTCGGCTTTAATTTCGATCGTCGAAAGTGGGAGAGTCCCCTTTTTATCTATGCTGTCAAGCTTTATTTCATACGATGGAGCGGCCGACAGCTCTTCCGATTCAAAAAGATTTACCTCTGCAGCCTTTGCATAAATCAGCTCCGCCGAGCATATCATAACGCCCAGCAGAAAAATTATCAAAGAAACAATAAGAAGCTTTATAACATTCTTTTTCATATACTACACCGCCCTTTTTCCGAAAAGAAATACTTTTGGCTTTTTAAAAGCAAGCTTCAGCAGTAAAGTTATTTTTGAACATACAAAAGGCATGGTCGAAGTGATAAACTGAAAATCCAGCGCCCATAACGCCAACATGACGGAAAAAAGGGCTGTGCCGAGGCCTATTTCCATAAGCCCTATCGGGGCGGTGATGAAAATATTTGCAATACCGTAGCTCATGGCAATAATTCCGAGCAAAGCAAAGGCGGCAATAAAAGCCAAAACAGCAAGCCATACCGCAAAAACCAACACGGTAGGAATAACATACAACGCGGCACAAACCGCAGCAACGGCACAAATTGCAGGAAGAAGCAAGACTCCGACAATAGCGGCGACAATCATGCAAATGATTCCCATATATCCCTTTTGCGTGCGTAATTTATTGATTAAACCGCCTTTTCGTGGCTTTTTTATCGGTTCGGCGTTTTGTTTTTGCTCCGGCTTTTGTTCATGAATAGGCTCGGGTATCGCTTCAATCGGTGCTTCGAAAGGTGCGTCGGAGTCGGCTTGCGCGTCCATGGCGCGGCTGATAGAGTCACCGAGAGCTGAAATATGCCTCTCGTTCTCGACGTCCTCGAGATATTTGAGAAGCTCAAACGACAGGCGCATGTTATCGGCAAACACCGCAGGATCGCCAAATTCTTTATCGTCCTCAAGTCGCGTATTAAGATAGAGCTTTGCGGATTCGAGCTCATCGTCGGTTAAAAAATCGGCGTTTTGCAAAAAAGTATCAATAAATTCATTCTTGTTCATAATTTTTACCTATATAAAAAATCCTCCGTTTACCCCGAGCACCTGACCGGTGATAAAATCCGAATCGCTTTTGGCAAGAAAAAGCGCCGCATTTGCAATATCGCGGGGAGTTCCGAGCCGTGAAAGTGGTGTTTCCAGAGCCAACTCGTCTAAATCTTCCTCCGAATAGCAGGACAGCATATCGGTTTTGATTACACCCGGCGCGATGCAGTTGACATTTATGCCGCACGGCCCGACTTCCTTGGCAAGCGCCTTGGTAAAGCCGATGACGGCCGCTTTCGACGCGGAATAAAGCACCTCGCAGGAGGCTCCGGTCTGTCCCCACATTGACGATATATTTACTATTTTGCCGTTTTTCTTGGAAATCATGGATTTCAGCGCGGCATTTGTGCATAAATACATGCTTTTTACATTGACGTCGAACACTCTTTCGTAATCCTCTACGGTTGTATCACTCAACAGCCCCTCGCATGACACGCCGGCATTGTTGATAAGCACATCGGGCAGTTTTCCGAACGCGGTGTTAATATCGAAAAACAATTTTTCAACCTGTCCGGGCTGTGAAACATCTGCGCGAAAAGCCTGACAATTCATCAATTCCGCGGCAATTTTCTCTGCGGCGGCTTGGCTTTTGTTGTAATTGAGCGCTACAAAATATCCGTTTTCCGAAAAAACGCGCGCTGTTTCGGCGCCAATTCCGCGCGAGGCGCCGGTTATGAGAGCAAGCTTCATAAAAAACCTCGAAAAAATTATGTTATTACTTTATATATTATAGCATAAGCTCTTGAAA
>CAYWMF010000014.1:0-12633 GCA_964459175.1 uncultured Oscillospiraceae bacterium | reverse complement strand
ATTCATGTTGGCTGTAAACAGCAAAAAGGGAAAGCTTTTGGTTTGCCAAGACAGAAATTGCGGCTGGCGTGAAAATGTGGTGACAGAAACAAATCTGCGCTGCCCCGAATGCCATAAAAGAATGGAGCTTCGCGGTGACGGCGAGAAGAAAATGTATGTCTGCAAATGTGGCTTCAGGGAAAAGGCTTCGCTCATGCACGATAAGCTGAAAAATTCTCATGTCAGCCGCCGCGATATACAAAAATACATGAATTCACAGCCGAGCGAGCCGCAAACAAGCCCGTTCGCCTTGGCGATGCAAAAAGCAATGAAAGGTAAGAAATAATCATGAATATAACCAAAAAAAGAACAGTGATTTTTCTGATCACGGTTTTCGTTTTAACCTATGCCGTTGCCTTTTTGCTTATGTCTAACGGCGGTCTTGAAAACCAGAAGGCATCTCAGGTTTTGAGTATTATGATGCTTCTACCGGCTTTTTCGGTGGTAACAACGCAGTTTTTCACGCGAGAGGAATTTAAAAGCTCTTATTTGAAGTTGAATTTCCGCGAAAATATATCGCGCTATTTCCTGTGCTATTTTTTGATTCAGCTTTTGATAGCCGTCGGCACGGTCGTGTACTTTTTGATATTTCCGAGCCGCTTTGACAGCCGGCTTTCGTCAATTGCCGATATGATTTATTCGCAATCCGGCGAAGCGGTTCAGACAAGCCGCCTTTACAGTCTTATGGCGGTGCAAATACTTTTTTCGCTTTTTTCCGGTCCGTTTATGAATATACTGTTTGCATTCGGCGAGGAATACGGCTGGCGCGGCTATCTTTTTCCGAAATTGTGCGAGCTTTATTCTCCTCTTACGGCGGCTGCGATAACCGGTGCCGTATGGGGCGTGTGGTATGCTCCGATGGTAGCGATGGGTTATATTTACGGTAAAGATTGCATGGGCTTTCCGCTTTTGCCGATTGCGGCGATGATAGTCTTTTGCGTATTTGCAAGCATTATTTTCTCTTATTTTACATTCAAAACAAACAGCGTTTTCCCTGCCGTGCTTATGCACAGTGCGCTTAATGTCTGCGCGGCTTCGGGCGCGTTGTTCGAAAAATATGATAGCATTACATTTGTAGGCCCCGAGCCGTACGGAATTATCGGCGGAATCGGATTTATAATTTGCGGCATATTTTGTGCCGTTTTGCTAAGAAAGGAAAAACAAAAATGAACAAAGGTATTATTATTGCCGGTAATTTGCTTGTTGACCACGTAAAGGTTTGTGATGATTACCCGAAAATAGGCATGCTTACAAATATTCGCGAGGTATCGGATTGTATCGGCGGCTGTGCCGGAAATACCATTTGCGATATAGCAAAAATCGACTCGACTGTTCCGCTTAAATGCCTCGGCAAGGTCGGCGACGACGCGGACGGAAAATACATAAAAGGACTGCTTACCTCGCTCGGAGTAAATATCGACGGCGTGAAAACCACTCAGACTCAGCCTACTTCCTTTACAGATGTTATGTCCGCAACGTCTGCTAAGGAGCGTACCTTCTTTCATGCGCGTGGGGCCAATGCCGAATTTTCGATTTGCGATATAGATTTTGACAGCCTTGACGCGGATATTTTTCACATAGGATATGCGCTTTTATTGGACGGGTTCGATGCCGAGGACGCCGAATACGGCACGGTTATGGCAAGAACGCTCGCAAAGGTTCAGCAAAAGGGCATTAAAACCTGCATTGATGTTGTCAGCGAAAGCAGTGACAGATTCACAAACATAGTAACGCCGGCGCTCAAATATTGCACATATCTTATTATCAACGAGGTTGAGGCAGAGCTTATAACAAAAATCAAAATCCGCGGTAACGACGACAAGGTTGATGCCAAAGCGATAAAGGCGGCGTGCAAGGTTTTCTTTGAAAAAGGCGTCGGCGAAGTGGTTTGCATACATTTCCCCGAGGGCGGATATTATGTAAAAAAAGGCGGAAGCTGTACATATATGCCGTCCGTCAACATTCCCAAAAGCGACATTAAGGGTAAGGTCGGCGCCGGAGATGCTTTTTGCGCGGGTATGCTATATTCCCTGTACAAGGGCTTTGATGCGGAATATTCATTGCGCGTGGCCGGAGCGGCGGCAGCTTGCAATTTGACAGAAAATAATTCTATCGACGGTCTTCGTCCGTTTGACGAAATGATGAAGCTTGAAGCGTTTTACGGTGTACAGAAATAACCGACGATAAAGGATAATATTGAAATAAATGCCAAAAATAAACTAAGGAACTTGTATGATTAAAATAGGTATCCTCACGCTCGGTTGTCGCGTGAATCAGTATGAATCACAAGCTATTGCAGAGGAGCTTGAAGGGCTCGGCTATACAATTGTACCGTTTTCCGAAAACTGTGATGTATATATAATAAATACCTGCACTGTTACCGCCGAAAGCGATCGCAAAAGTAAGCAAATGATCGGACGCGCGCTGGCTCGAAAAAAAGAAAATCCCGATATAATTGTATGTGTCATCGGCTGTTATACGCAAAACAGAAGACAGGTTCTTGACGAATCTGCTTTAAGCGCTTTGGGCAATATTGATTTTATCGGCGGGAATGCCGATAAATCGCTTGTCCCGCAAATGCTTCACAGCTATATTTGCGAGCATAGAAAAGAACATGTCAACTTTTTAAGGGACATGGATAAAGTCAAGAATTTTGACGATATTTCGCTTAAAAAGAGCAATAACGTCCGCGCGTATTTGAAGGTTCAGGACGGTTGCAACAATTTCTGTACTTACTGTATTGTGCCGATTGTCCGCGGTCGAGTACGCTCAAAACCGATTGAAACGGTGATGTGCGATTTAAAGGGTTTGCGCGAAAGCGGCTACGACGAGGTTGTTTTTTGCGGTATAGAGATTTCCGCTTACGGCGAAAACAACGGCTACGGACTTATCCGTCTGGCTGAAGCTGCTGCGGCCGCCGGCTTTAAAAGAATTCGTTTCGGTTCACTGAATCCTGTATTGTTTAAAGAGGACTTTGTCAAAAAGCTTTCGGAAATCAAAGCAGTAATGCCACATTTTCACTTGTCTGTTCAAAGTGCAAGCACGAAGGTTCTGAATGATATGGGGCGCGGCTATAATGCGGCGGAGCTGCAGGACGGAATAGAGCTGATTTACAAATACTTCAAGGATGTAACACTTTCCTGCGATATAATATGCGGTTTTCCGGGCGAAAGCAAACAGGATTTTGCCGAAACCTGCGATTTTGTCCGAAAAAACAGAATTATTCACGCACATATATTCCCCTACTCTCGACGTGAAGGCACGCCTGCGGCAACATTTTCAAACCAGCTTTCCACACAGCTCAAAAAGGCGCGTTGCGCACAGCTTCAAGCCATATCCGATGAAACGGTTCGCAAAATTTTTGCCGAGTATAACCAACGCGGCGCTACTGTTTTAGTGGAAAACAAAAAGGGCAAATATTGGTTCGGACATACCGAAGACTTTGTTCCGGTTGCGCTTAGCGGAAATTATGTGCCGGGTGAATTTGTTCCGATAATTTTCGGCGAGCATTTGGAAAATGTTTCGGACGAAATTTCATTTGTTATTGATTAAACGATAAAAAGTAAATTTATAAAAGAAAGTGAGTTATTTTATGTTTACGAATTCAAAGCTTATTTGCTCCGGCGCTTCAATTACCTGTGCACCGATCTTCAAAAAGACCTTTTTCGCTTCCGGCGGAGCAAGCGGACAGCTTGTTGTCGGAGGTCTCGGCACATATGATGTCTTTCTTAACGGCAAAAAAATCGGAAATGATGTACTTTCCCCCGGCTGGCAGGATTTCAGAAGTCGTAGCTGTACAACTACCTATAAGCTGGAAGAGCTGGAAAAGGAAAACACCTTAGTCATTCTTTTGACCACCGGTTGGTGCGCCGGCAGAATCAATGTTCGCCCCGAAAACATGCCGCCGCGCGCTATTGTCGGCGAAATTACCTTGGATAACGGCGACGTAATTGTAACCGACGAAAGCTGGCAGGTTTCTAACTCTCAAATTATATCCTCGGATATATATGACGGCATTGTTTACGATGCAAATATTGAAGCTGTATGGATGCCGGTTGAACTCGCAGAATACGACATTTCTAAATTTGTGCCTGACACAACGGTTCAGACGCGTGAATTCGAAACGGTTTATCCCACGGAGCTTATAACTACTCCGGCAGGTGAGCATGTTTTGGATTTCGGCGCGGACATTGTCGGCTATCCCGTGCTTGACATTAACGCCAAAAAAGGCGAAAAGGTAGTTCTTTCGTTCGCCGAAATATTGGTTGACGGCAATTTTTACAATGAAAACTACCGTTCCGCTAAATGCGTATACGACTATACCTGCAAGGAGGGACATCAGACTTTCACCCCGAGAGGTACTTTTTACGGCTTCAGATATATCAGAATAGACGAGCTTCCCGAGGGCTGTGATCCGATGGACGGCTGTATCAAGGCGCGTGTAATTCACGCAGATATAAAGCGTACCGGTAATATTTCTACCGGCAATCCCCTTTTGAACAAGCTCTACAACAACATTATTCGCGGCCACCTCGGAAATTACCTTGCCGTTCCCACCGACTGCCCTCAGCGTGACGAGCGCCGCGGCTGGACCGGCGACACTCAGGTATTTGTAAAAGCCGCCGCTTATAACTTTGACGTTTATCGGTTCATATACAACTGGCTTATCGACCTTGTGCTGTCTCAAAACAAAAAGGGTGCCGTATTGACAGAAATACCGATGCCTGTAATGTATGATGTTGACGGCAGATTGCCGCGCGCCGCATGGTCGGACGCCGTTACGATTTGTCCGTGGGAGCTTTATATGGTTTACGGCAAAAAAGAGGTTCTCGAGCTGACCTTTGACGCAATGTGCAAGCATGTTGACTGCATGGGCGCCGTTTCCACCGAGGCGGATCTCTTCTGTGGCTGTCAGCAGTTTGGCGACTGGCTGGGTCTTGACGCACCGGAAGGTTCATATAAAGGTTCATCGAGCGAAGACCTTATTGCTTCTGCTTTCTATGCATATTCTACCGAAATTCTTTGCAAAACCGGTGATATTATCGGCAAGGACGTTACAAAATACAGAGAGCTTTATAAAAGAATAAGAGCTGCATATATCAATAAATTTGTTCCGATTGCCAAAACTCAGACCGAGTGTATCCTTACACTTAAGTTCGGCTTGACTGATGACGTTGCGGAAATGACACAAAGACTTGTAAATCGTATTCACGCGGCTGGCGATAAGCTGGAAACCGGCTTTGTCGGTACGCCATACATCCTTCATGTGCTCAGCGAAAACGGTCACGCCGATTTGGCGTATACACTGCTTCTCAACACCGAATTTCCGTCATGGCTTTACCCTGTTACCATGGGCGCAACCACTATGTGGGAGCATTGGGACGGTATTCGCCCGGACGGCAAGCTGTGGAGTGCTGACATGAACTCCTACAACCATTACGCTTACGGTGCGGTAGCCGACTGGATTTACAGCGTTGCGGGCGGTATCAAGCCGGATGCCGCAGGATATGCGCATGCTGTTATCGAGCCCCAGGCCGATAAACGCCTCGGTACGCTTAACATAACCTTTGACGCAGTCAGCGGTCATTTTGCTTCAAGCTGGTATTACGAGGGCGACAAAGCACATTATACCGTTACTACGCCTGTTCCCGCTACAGTAATAATCGAGGGCAAAGCCTTTGAGGTTCAACCCGGCACATATGTATTTTAATCAATTGCAAACATACAAATTTTCAGTCATACATTAAAAGGAGAAGCCCTTAGAATATGAAATATTCATTACGCAATTTTGCGATTACATTTATAATTTCGCTGGTGATATTCGGCGCTATCGCATGGGGAATTGTTGGCTCGCTCAAGAACATGAGTGAAGACATTTTGGCCGGCAATGTTGTGAATACAGATTCGGGCAACGAGGACGGAAATCACGATCATGACGACTCAAATAGCGACAACGTGCAGGATTTTAAGGGTAAAAGCTTTAATTTCCTTGCCGTGGGGCTTGATAAAATGCCGGGTAAAGAAAGCGAAATAGCTTCATCGGACGACGAAGAAGTCGAAGATTTCAGCAAAATGGAAGCAATAATGCTTGTCAGAGCGGATAAGGAGAACAAAAAATTTGTTTTCCTTTCGCTCCCGACGGATTTTGTAATTAACTTTAAAGGCGAAAATATGAAGCTGGGCGAGCTCACCAAGCGCCTTGACATAAACGACGGTGAACAGCTCAAATTGCTTTTGAACAAAATTTCGGCGATAACCGGCTTGAGCGTTGATTATTACGCTTTTATCGATATGGAAGCTTTTGTCGAAACTATCGATAACCTCGGTGGAATAACCTATAATGCACCGCAGGACATGACATACGAGGATGCAGAGCAGAACCTTAAAATCAATTTCCGCAAAAATCAAAAGCTCACAAGCGGCGAAGATATTCTTAATATGCTCCGATTTGTGACATACAACAGCGTTATTGAATCCGATGAAGCGGATAATACGGATATTTCTAAAGCCAAGAGCGAAAATACCAGAATTTCGCTTCATATGAGCTTTGTCAACGAGCTGTTTAAGAAAATGCTCACCCCAGAAAATATAATTTCCGTTTCGATATGGGTTCCGGATATACTTAAGGCGACGCTTACCAATTTTTCGCTTGACACCGTAAAGGAAAATATAGACCTGATATTCTCGTACAAGGATTATAGCAATGTAAATCTTACCTATTCGCAGGGCTATATCAATCAATTGACCTCAAAGTATTCCGACTCCGAGCCCAACAAGGAGCTTATAAAAGCCGCCATAGCCAGAATTTCAGCCGAAATCGGCAAACCGGTATAACAAACAGAAAGCCCTCCGTACGCTAAATGCTCATGCGTACGGAGGGCTCAACTATATTATTTAAGTTATAAATTAAAGTGCTTTGAAGTTTGCAACCGCGCCGTCGACGATTTCCGTTCTGGACATGGTAACAAGAATTACATTGCCGCGAACAACAACTGCGGTCTTTTCGGCGTCAACGCAGACCCACTTGCGGGGATTAAGGTTATTTTCGATTTCGGTTGCAAGTGCTTCGGCATCGGTTCCTTCGCTTACTCGAATGAGTGAAACCTCGTGAGCGATAGAGCTCATACCTGCGACGTTAACCCAAGCCTCGTAGCCCTCTATAGGCTCGATGAAGAAAAAGTTCTGGAAGGTTTCGTCGGTGATTTCGGCGGTTTCGGTCCAAAGCTCTTCGGGAACAACGCCGTTGATGATTGTTGTAAGAATAACGTCAAGACTGCTGTCGAGTGTTACGGTTTCGGTGCTTTGGTCTGCATTACTGTCGGCGTTTTCGTCGCCGTCGGCGAGATTCTTGTCGTCATTTGTACCGTCAAGAAGCTCATCGTCGGTGCTGTTGTCAGGATTCTGATTGTCTGTGATTGTGTTGTTGTTATTGTCGTCCTGGTTTGTTTTGTCATCCTTGCTGCACGCGAGCATAGCGAAAGCGAGAACGATTGCCATGAGAATGAGAAGAGTTTTTTTCATTTTATTCCTCCAAAAAAATTATTTGTATATATTAGACGTTGTTTTGATAATATTGTTCCCCTTTTTTGCGAAAAAACACTTCACAAAAATATTACAAAAAAAGCAAATGCACATAATAAAATTTGTATATAATAACATAGTTGGCACATGTAAGTTAATTTAACACAAAAATCACATAATATCTTGAAAATATCTCTGTGCTTGTGATGTAGAATATAAACATGTAAAATTAAGGGCGGTGAGCAGTTGAGTAAAAGCTTTAATTTTGTATTTCAGCGGTACGAAAGCAAATATTTGCTTACCGAAGAAAAATATAATCTGATGCGGAAAAAGCTGGAGCCATACATGCAGGTTGACCAGTACGGACTCAGCACAATTTGCAACATATATTACGATACACCGGATTATCGGCTGATACGCGCTTCACTCGATAAGCCTGCATACAAAGAAAAATTCAGGGTTCGAAGCTATGGGATTCCGAAAAGCGGCAGCAATGTTTTTCTTGAAATAAAGAAAAAATACAGCGGAATCGTATATAAACGGCGTGAAGTGATGTCGCACGAGCAGTCGCTTGAGTATTTGGAAAGCCGCAAAAAACCGTTCGATTCGCAAATTTTGCGTGAAATAGATTATTTTTTTGATTTTTATAATTTGAATCCTGCGGTGTTTTTGGCGTACGACCGTATAGCGATGTTCGGAACAGAGGATCCGGAATTGCGGCTGACCTTTGATTCAAATATTCGCAGTCGGTTTGACGATTTAAATCTTGCCTCAGGTGACCGCGGCGAGCTGCTTTTACGCGGAGATGAAAAATATTTGCTGGAAACAAAGATATATCAGGCTATGCCGGTTTGGCTTACGAAAATGCTGAGCGAGCTGGAAATTTACCCGACCTCTTTTTCAAAATACGGCAGAGTTTACGAAGAAATGATAATGAAAAATATTTCAAAAAGCAATAAGGAGATTTTTACATATGTTTGATTCGATTTTATATGATGCGCAAGCCTTGCCTGCGGCGTCGATTGATTCGATTTTGGTTTGCATGGCGGTTTCAATTGTACTCGGCATTTTGATTTCGGTGCTTTATCGCACACAGGGCAATTTTTCGAGTAGCTTTATGCTTACGTTGGCAATTTTGCCGACGGTTGTTCAATCGGTAATTCTTGTTGTCAACGGCAATCTCGGCACGGCAGTCGCCGTCACCGGCGCATTCAGCCTGGTGCGCTTCAGATCGCTTGCCGGCAGTGCAAGAGAAATTACATTTATATTTTATGCAATGGCCGCCGGACTTATTTGCGGCATGGGCTATGTAGCTTTTGCGGTTATATTTGTTTTGATAGTCGGTGCGCTGGTAATAATTCTTTCCAAAACTCCCCTTTTCGAGCTTTCACCCACCGCGCGCCAGCTCAAGATCAGTATTCCCGAAAGCCTTGACTATAACGGTGTATTTGATGATATATTCGACAAATATCTTGCATACGCCAAATTGGAAAGAGTTCGCACTACTAATCTCGGCAGTATGTTCGAGATAACCTACAGCGTTAAGCTCAAAAATCCCAAGGACGAAAAGGCAATGATTGATGAAATACGTTGCCGTAACGGCAATCTTACAATACTTTGCCAAACGGTTCACAGCTTCACGGAATTATAATACAAGCACAAGACCTCCGCAGAATTATTTGCGGAGGTCTTTTTGGTTTTATTCGTTGTTATTCGCGCTCAATGTTTCCTTGAAAACTGCGGCGATATTTGTTATATTTTGTAGCTCGGAGGGAATTATGAGCTTGGTTGCTTTTCCGTCGGCAACCTTTTCGAGCGCTTCAAAGCTCTTTAACAGCAAGGCTTCCTTGCCCGGCGCAGCCTCGTTTATAAGCTTGATACCGTCGGCAATCGCCTTTTGCACCTGCAAAATAGCCTCCGCTTCACCCTCTGCTTCACGAATTCGTGCTTCCTTGACGGCCTCGGCGCGCAGTATTGCCGCCTGCTTTTCTGCTTCCGCTTCAAGTATTTTGGATTCCTTCATACCTTCTGCAACCAGCACGGACGAGCGCTTTTCACCCTCGGCCTGCAGAACCTTTTCACGTCTTTCACGTTCGGCGCGCATCTGCTTTTCCATGGCTTCTTGAATATCATGCGGCGGAATTATGTTTTTGAGCTCAACGCGATTGATTTTTATACCCCATGGGTCGGTGGCTTCGTCCAGAATGCTGCGCATCTTTACATTGATTATATCGCGCGAGGTTAGCGTACTGTCGAGCTCAAGCTCACCGATGATATTACGCAATGTCGTGGCGGTCAGATTTTCTATTGCAAGAAGAGGATTTTCAACGCCGTAGGTGTACAGCTTCGGGTCGGAAATCTGGTAATATACGACGGTGTCGATTTGCATATGTACGTTATCCTTGGTGATAACCGGCTGTGGCGGAAAATCCAAAACCTGCTCCTTGAGCGAAATTCTTTTGGCTACTCTGTCAAGAAACGGTATTTGAAAATGTATACCGGTGTCCCAGGTATCTTCATATGCTCCGAGGCGTTCGAGCACAAACGCCGACGCCTGTGGCACAACCTTGATACAGGAAATAAGGATTGCAATAATTATAACTGCGATAATAACAAAAATCATATACTATACCTCACTTTTCACTAACTTCGCATATCAGCTTGACGCCCTCGATCCTTTTTATTACGACCTTTGCGTCCTTTGGTATGATGTCACCGTTTGCGGAACGCGCCGACCAGCTTTGCGAATTTACGGTAACGCGACCCACGGCAAGAAAATTATTTATTTCTTCCTCCACCCTGCCCTCGGTGCCGATTATAGCGCTTAAGTTGGTGTGAGCTTCCTTTTTGCGCGATTTAATCAGCTTTTCGAGCTGTTTGCGGAACAAAAGCAGTAATACAATTGAAAGCACAAAAAAGATTATGTATTGCCAGACCGGCGGTACATCAAAGGCCGCAATTAGCGCGCAAATCAACGCCGATGGCATGAACCACACACACACCAGCGCGGTGCTAACGGCTTCGACAATGAGCGTCAGCGCAAAAATTGCAAGCCACATTATTACATACGGATTCATTTAATCACTCCTCGAACATGTTTTTTGCCTCATCGACTGTGAGCTGTGTTACACCCTTAAGCTTACGATTGATGGCGCGCGTGCGTGTTCCGATAAGCTTGTCCAGCTCGCTGTTGGCACCGTTGATTTTTTCCTGTGCCTTTTGCAGAACAGCCTCAAAGGTTTCAAATTCTGTTTTGACCGCGCCAAGTACATCCCATACCTCGCTGGAGCGCTTCTGTATTGCCAAGGTTTTAAATCCGGTTTGCAGACTGTTCAGCAACGCCGCCATAGTGGTAGGACCGGCAATATTGACCTTGTATTCACGCTGGAGGCGCTCGACCATACCATGGCGTATGGCCTCGGCATAAAGGCCCTCGGTCGGCAGAAACATTATGGCAAAATCGGTTGTTGCCGGCGGATCGACATATTTTGTTTTTATGTCCTTTGCAAAATCGCACAGACGGCGTTCAAACAGCGCAGATTGTGTTTTGATAGCCGCGCTGTCGCCGTTGTCGTAGGCATCGGTGAGCTGGGTGTAAATATCCGCCGGGAATTTTGCGTCGATTGGGAGGTACACCTCACCCTCACCGGCACCGGGAAGCTTAACGGCAAATTCGACGCGGTCGGCAGAGCCCTGCTTTGTGGCAATGTTTGTACAATATTGTTCAGGCGACAAAATATCCTCTAAGATATTGCCGAGCTGTATTTCACCGATAATTCCGCGTGTTTTGACATTTGAAAGAACCTTTTTCAAATCGCCGACGCCGACAGCCAAATTTTGCATTTCGCCCAAACCCTTATACACCTGCTCAAGGCGTTCGTTTACCATAGCAAAGGATTTTGATATGCGGTCTTCAAGCGTTTTTTGCAATTTTTCGTCCACGGTATCGCGCATTTTATCGAGGCTCTCCTTGTTTTGAGCTGTCATTTGTGCAATACGATCCGAAAAATCGTTAAGGCGTTTGTCCTGCATTTCGCCGAGCTGGCGTTGAGTTTCCATTATGGAATTAGACATACCGTTGACACTCGATTGAACTGCGGAAACGGTGTTGCGGCTTTGCTCCGCAATGGCTGTATTGATTGTCTGTATATCGTGCGCGGTAAGGTCGCGCGATTGTGTCGGGCGTAAAAGCAGTATCAGCAGTAATATAACGGCTATTCCCGAAAGAATCAGAGATATTATTTCCATTTTATCTCTCCTTTCAACCGATTATATTATCGGTTTCGACATTTGCGGCTTGGTCTGGCACGCGGTTTTTGCTTTCCTTTTCAATGTTGGCGACGGCGTTGTTGTGCTCACCCAAGGTTCTGGAGAATATAGCCGCACCGTTGGAGCGAGTTACAAAATAGTAGTAGCTGCTGTCGGTGGGATACAGCGCCGCAAGAATGCTTTCGAGCCCGGGGTTTGAAATTGCGCTCGGCGGAAGACCCTTATAGAGATAGGTGTTGTAGGGCGAGTCGATTTTGAGGTCGTCGCGCGTAATTTCCTTTTTGCGCTCCTCGAACGAATATTGAATTGTTGCATCGGATTGCAAATACGGGTTCGCCCAGTTCTTGAGACGATTGTGGAATACCGAAGAAATGAGCTCCAAGTCCTCTTGCAAATAGCCTTCCTTTTCAATAATGGAAGCAAGCGTGATTATTTCATCGACGGTATAACCCAGCTCTACACAGCGGTCATAATATTCTTCCTCAAATTTTTGGTTAAAGTTGGACAAAAGCTTGGAAATTATAAAGCTTTCGTCGCTGTCGGTGTAAAAATCGTAGGTGTCGGGAGACAGATATCCCTCAAGGCGGTATTTTCTGCCGGGAATATCGCGCCAGTTTTCAAGCTCCTTGACGAAGCGGTAATCGTAATCGTAGTTGTTTATCGCCTCGACAAAGGCTTCTTTCGTGCCTATTCCGGCTTCGAGAAAGATGTCAATCGTTTCATCAACTGTCAGACCCTCTTTGAAAGTAAGCGTTACGATTGTTCTTGCGCCGACCTTCTTTTTAAAGGTTGACAACAGCATAT
>CAYWMF010000013.1:0-12685 GCA_964459175.1 uncultured Oscillospiraceae bacterium | reverse complement strand
GATTGGCACAGCATGTAACAATACGAGCTGGTAATTTGCGGGAAATATAAATTTTTAAGTCGATTTTTTGAATAAATATAATTCAACGCAACTGTTTTTCCCACCGTTGCGGCGCAAAATGATATAAAATGGATTAAAAAAAATAAATATTATTTTTTCGAAAACTATTGACTTTTGCGAAAAAATAAACTATTATATACCATGTGGGATTTCTGCCGAAATTACAGGCGGCAGGGGTGCCTTTTTCGGCGTGCTGTATCGCGCTGAGATGATTTTGATTGGGGGTAGATAGATGTCCGAAACCCGGAACATAATCGAACTTAAAAATATTGTCGTCAATTATGACGGCGAACCTGTGCTTAAGGGTATCAATCTTGATATCCGTGACAAGGAGTTTGTAACTCTGCTTGGCCCCTCGGGGTGCGGCAAAACAACGACGCTTCGTATTATAGGCGGTTTTGCTCAGCCGGACGAGGGCGATATTTATTTTGACGGAAAAACGATAAACGACCTGCCGCCGTACAAAAGGCAAGTAAATACCGTTTTTCAGCGTTATGCGCTTTTTCCGAATTTGAATGTTTTTGACAACATTGCATTCGGACTGCGCATTAACAAAATTCCGAAGGAAGAAATATCCAGCAGAGTTCTTTCTGTGCTTGATTTTGTAGCCTTGTCGGGCTATCAAAAGCGAAAAATCAACCAGCTCTCCGGCGGTCAGCAGCAGCGTGTGGCTATTGCGCGCGCGCTGATAAATTACCCGAGGGTACTGCTTTTGGACGAGCCGTTGGGCGCGCTGGATTTGAAGCTGCGCAAGGAAATGCAAATCGAGCTTAAAAAGATGCAACAACAGCTTAATATTACCTTTGTCTATGTCACGCACGACCAGGAAGAGGCGCTTACCATGTCCGACACGGTTGTGGTTATGGATAAAGGTACCATTCAGCAGATAGGTTCGCCACAGGATATATACAACGAACCGAAAAACGCTTTTGTCGCCCGCTTTATCGGCGAAAGCAACATAGTTCACGGAACTATGCTGGCCGATCGGCTGGTGGCGTTTATGGGGCGCGAATACGACTGTGTGGACGGCGGCTTTGAGCCTAACGAGCCGGTTGATGTCGTGGTTCGCCCGGAGGATATAAAAATCCGCGAAAACAGTGAAAATCTGATGACCGGCGTTGTTGAAACCACCACCTTTAAGGGTGTGCATTACGAAATGATTGTAAATGTTTCGGGCGTCAAGTGGATGATTCATTCCACCAAGGCGGCACAGCCGCAGACGGTTATAGGATTGGAAATAACGCCGGAGGATATTCATATAATGAAGAAATCCGAATATTCCACGGCAAAAGAAACCTTCGACGGCGACGGAGGTGAAACGGCAAGTGAAGAAGTTTGAAGCCGTAAAAATATCACCGGCCGAAAAAAAGCGGCAAAGAAAAAAGGCGCGCAGTGCATTTTTGTTAAGCTCTCCCTACTTTGTGTGGATGATACTTTTCACGCTGATACCGCTGATTTTCGTCGTGTTTTACGCTTTCACCGACTCGACCGGGCATTTTACGCTGGATAATATCAAAACCCTTATCGGTATGGAAAGCGAAGTTACCAATGTCATTCAAACAGGTACCTTTATACGCCTTGATTTTATCAAGATTTTTTGGCGCTCGATGTGGTACGGTGTGGTGGCAACCTTGGTCTGCCTGCTGATAGGATATCCGCTGGCGTACTTTATTTCGCAAAAGGCCGAAAACCGCCAAAGCATAATAATTACGCTTTTGATGCTGCCTATGTGGATGAATTTCGTTCTGCGCACCTACGCGCTGATGAAGCTTTTGGAGGATACAGGTATTATAAATACCGTTTTGGATAAGCTCGGCCTGCCGATAATCCACATGATAAACACGCCCTTTGCGGTAATTTTGGGTATGGTTTATAACTATTTGCCGTACATGATTTTGCCGATTTACACCGTTATGTCTAAAATGGATACCAGCCTTATCGAGGCAGCGCAGGATTTGGGCTGTAACGGCATGAAGGTTTTTACCAAGGTCATTCTTCCGCTCAGCATGAGCGGCGTGGTTTCCGGCATCACCATGGTTTTTGTGCCGTCGGTCAGCACGTTTTACATTTCGCAAAAGCTCGGCGGCGGTACCAATGAGCTCATAGGCGACGTTATTGAGCGAACCTTCCTCACCGAAACAAATTACAATGTCGGCGCCGCAATTTCAATGGTGCTGATGGTGCTTATCTTTATTTGTATGGCGATAATGAATCGCTTTTCCGATGATGACGACGAGGGAGGTGGCATTATCGTATGAAGCGCTTTTCAAGTATTTATATGATAATCGTATTTCTCTTTTTGTATGCACCGATTATCGTAATGACGGTATTTTCGTTCAACGGTATTAACAGCACCGGACTTATGCAGGGCTTTTCGTTCAGATGGTATAAGGAGCTGTTCGAAAATCGCGAGGTTCTGTCGGCGCTCAAAAATACGCTGATTCTCGCGCTGTGTTCGTCGGCGATTGCAACGCTTTTGGGTACGGTGGCCGCTGTGGGCATAAACAATATGCGCAACGGCTGGCTCAAGGGCTCGACAATGCTGCTTACCAATATTCCTATGATGAACCCGGATATAGTAACCGGTATTTCCATGATGCTTCTTTTCGTTTTTGCCGGCAAATTTGTGCTGGGCAACGGCGGAATGCTGGGCTTTTGGAGCCTTTTGATAGCTCACGTTACCTTCAACCTGCCGTATGTTGTGCTGTCTATACTGCCCAAGCTTCGGCAAATGGATCCAAAGCTCACCGAGGCGGCGCAGGATTTGGGCTGTACGCCGTTTCAAGCCTTTACCAAGGTGGTTTTGCCGTTCATCGCACCAGGCGTTGTCACCGGAATGATGATGGCGTTTACGCTGTCGCTGGACGATTTTGTGATCAGCTATTTCGTTAACGGCAGTAATTTCCAAACGCTTCCGATTTTGATTTATTCTATGACGAAAAAGCGTGTTCGCCCCTCGATAAATGCGCTTTCGACAATCATTTTCGTTGTGGTGCTGGTGTTGCTTGTTGTTATAAATGTGCTTCAGGCGCGCGGCGAAAAGAAAGAAAAAATTAACAATAAATAAAAAGAAAGGACAGCCTTTTGCTGTAAAATTGAGATGAAGAAAATAGTAGTTTTGTTGCTTGTTGCAATGGTTATTCCCTTTGTTGCCTCTTGCCGCTCGGATCAGCCGACGGTTTATGTGTGCAACTGGGGCGAATATATTTCCACCGGCCTTGACGATACTATGGACGTAAACAAGGAATTCACCAAGCGCACCGGTATCAAGGTGGTTTACGACAATTTCACCACCAACGAGGAGCTTTACGCAAAGCTTAAGTCGGGCGGCGCGCAATACGACATTATAATTCCGTCGGATTATATGGTCGAGCGTCTTATCGCCGATGGCTTGGTTCAGAAAATAAACTTTGATAACATTCCCAACTATTCCAACATTTTGGACGAATACAAAAACCTCGCTTTCGATCCCAGCAACGAATATTCCGTGCCATACAACGTCGGCGCAGTGGGACTTATCTATAACACTAAGTACGTAGAGGGCACACCCGACAGCTGGGAAATTCTGTGGGACGAAAAATACGCCGGCAAGATTCTCAATTTTAAGAATCCCCGCGACGCATTCGCAATTGCTCAGTTTATTTTGGGTCAAAATGTCAACACTACCGATACTGCCGACTGGGACGCCGCGGCAATCAAGCTTGCCGAACAGAAGCCGGTGCTTCAGATGTACGTAATGGACGAGGTGTTCAATAAGATGGAAACCGGCGAAGCCATACTTGCGCCCTATTACGCCGGCGACTACTATACCATGTCCGAAAATAATCCCGACCTTGCGTTCGTTTATCCCAAGGAGGGCACAAATATATTCGTGGATTCGGTTTGCATTCCCGCCAACGCACGCAACAAGGAAAATGCCGAAAAGTACATTAATTTCCTGCTTGAAAGCGACGTAGCGCTTGCCAATGCGGAATATATCTACTACGCTTCCCCCAACAGAACGGTAGTTGAAAACCCCGAATATTCGCTGTACCAAGACGAAGTTACATATCCATCAAACGAGGTCAAAGCCAATATGCAGTCCTTCAGCCACCTGCCCAATGAAACCATTGAGTACATGAACCGTCTGTGGAGCGATATATTGATGAAATAAAAAACGCACAAGTTTCATTAAAACGGACAATAAAAAGCAGCCTCTATGGTACAAACTACCATAGAGGCTTTGTTATGCAATGACATATATCAAAGACTTTGAAAGCGGACAAACACAAACATCTCATTCGTTATGCAGAGCCGTGACTGTACATAAAGCTGTAAACGCGTGAAAATGGGCGTTTATTTATTCGACGAATTCAGCATACGCATGGCGTTTATTATTACCAGAATGGTCACGCCGACATCGGCGAAAACCGCTTCCCACATGTTTGAAAACCCGATAACGGTAAGCAACAGCACACCGATTTTGACTATCAATGCAAAAACTATGTTTTGCGTTACTATTTTCATTGCTTTGCGGCTGATGCGTATCAGCTCCGCAACCTGTAGCGGGTCGTTGGTCATCAGCACCGCGTCCGAGGCTTCAATGGCGGCGCCGCTTCCGGTAAGTCCCATCGAAATTCCCACATCACTGCGTGCCAATACCGGTGCATCGTTTATGCCGTCGCCGACAAAAACCACGCCCGAGTCACCCGAAAGCTTTTCGATTATTTCAACCTTGTTTTGCGGCAAAAGCTGTGAATGTATTTCGTCAATACCCAGCTCCGCGCCGACTGCGGCGGCTACCGTGTCGGTATCGCCGGTAAGCATGGCGACCTTTTCGACGCCCAGCGCTTTCAGCTCATTTATCGCGGCTTTGGAATTTGGCTTTGGCGAATCCTTTATCACGAAGCATCCGATATATTTGCCGTCCCGCGCCGCGTAAACCACTGCCGCGCCGTCTGACTCAATATGCGGCGGTTCGACGCCGATTTCACGCATCAGCTTTTGGTTGCCGACGCAGATAACAGAGCCCTCTACGACGGTTTTTACACCGCCATGCACAACAGATGAATCGGATATTTTGTCAAGCTCAAGCGTCTTTTTATATTCGGCCTTGAGCGATTTTGCTATCGGGTGCTCGTTGTAGGCCTCGGCGTGAGCGACAAGGCGTATAAGCTCGTCGTCCGATATACCGCTTGCTTGTACGCGGCTGACGCGAAATACGCCCTCGGTGAGCGTACCGGTCTTATCAAAGGCTATGGTTCTGACTTTTGAAAGGCGGTCGATGTACTCACTGCCTTTAATCAGAATTCCTCGGCGAGATGCGCCTCCGATAGCGCCGAAAAAGGTGAGCGGCACAGAGATCACAAGTGCACACGGGCAGGAAACAACCAGGAATATCAGCGCGCGGCGGATTTGTTCCGACCATTCTGCGCCGAACAGCGGCGGAATAATCGCCACAAGCAATGCACCGATAACAACAATCGGCGTGTAGTAGCGAGCAAATTTTGTAATAAATTTTTCGCTTTTGGACTTTTTGGCGGCGCAGTTTTCGACAATTTCGAGTATTTTGGCGGCGGTAGAGGTTTCATATGTGCCGGTTACCTTGACCTTGATAAGTCCCTCCAAGTTTACACAGCCACTGCTGACCTCGTCGCTTTCGCCGACACTGCGCGGCAGTGATTCACCGGTTATGGCAGAGGTATCAATCGAGGTTGAGCCGCTGATGACAACGCCGTCCAGCGGTATTTTTTCGCCCGGCTTTACAACGATTATATCGCCCTCGCAGACCTTTTCCGGTGAAACCTGCTCGATTTTTCCATCTGTTTCAAGGTTTGCATAATCCGGCTGAATGTCCATCAGCTCTTTTATCGAGCGGCGTGATTTTGTAAGCGCGTAATTTTGAAAAGCCTCGCCGATCTGATAAAAAATCATGACCGCCGTGCCTTCGCTGTACTCGCCGATCAGAAAGGCGCCGATCGAGGCAATTGCCATAAGAAAATTTTCGTCCAGCGGATTCAGCGCAAATATATTGCGCACCGCGCTTATCAACACATCGTAGGCCGATATGATATACGCCGCAAGAAATACGAAAAGCCGTATTTTTTCGGGAAAGAAAAACGCCGCGGCAAACAGTACAAGAGATGCGATAATGCGTATTAAAACTATTTTTCGCTTGCTCATTACATTATAACCGTGCAGTCCGGTTCCACCTTTCGGATTACTCGCAAAACCTCGTCCATGATTTCTTCGCTTTCGATATCGAGTATCATTTTTTGCGCGATGAAGCTCACGCTGACTTCGTTTACGCCTTTAATTTTGGCGATGGCGCGCTCCATTTTTGCGGCACAGTTGGCACAGTCGAGATCTTGCAGCTTGTAGGTCTTTTTCATTTTTTATTTCCTCCGATAATATTTTATTCTTCTATATGTTCCAGACCCTGGCCGATGATAGTGCGTACGTGCTCGTCGGCGAGGGAATAGTAAATGGTTTTGCCGTCGCGGCGGCTTTTGATGAGCTTATTCACTTTAAGGACCTTTAGTTGATGAGATACAGCGCTTTGGCTTGCACCCAAAAGCTCGGCTATCGCGCAGACGCACAGCTCGCTTTCAAACAGCAAAAACAGTATTTTGATACGTGTGCTGTCGCCGAAAACCTTAAAAAGCTCCGCCAAATCGTAAAGCATTTCCTCCGGTGGCGTGTCCCTTTTTATGGTTTCGTATATTTCGCTGTGGTCATGCAAAAAGCCGCAATGCTCTTCATCCGGCTGACTTTTACCGAATAACGATTCTACCATTAAATCACAACCTTTCACATGAACATCTGTTCATGTGTTTATTATACACGCATTATGTCTATTTGTCAATAGGTTTGCAAAAATATCCATAAAAAGGATTTTTATATTACTGTAATTTTGAGCGTAAGCGGTGAAATGTTGGTGTAATAGATTTTTCGTCGTGTTGCCAAGCGTATAAAAAATGCAGGCCTCACCTTGACGCGCTGAAAGCGTTAGGGAAAGGCTTCAAGAGGAGTGTGGTGCGTCAACCCCTCATACATCACACGCAGTGTGACGGATGAGGGGTTTAGCCTTCTCCGGTGGAAGAAAGCGGCACGCTTGCATGACTTCATATTAGCGCATTGCCGATTGTAAAATTGCCGGCATGACGATTCCGTCACGCCGGCATAGCTTAATTTATTCGGTTATTCAAGTGTTATTGCGCGTCTTGCGGTTTTGTCGAACATTCTTGTCAGTATCGCCGCAACCTCACTGCGCTGAATGTTGTTGTCCGGCTTGAAAAATCCGCCGTCCGAGCCGACAAGTATTCCGGCACGGTAGAAATCGTAGATCAGCGACGAATAAACGTCGCCGTCGTCATACATTACGTCGGGAATTGCGTTTTCCGCGACGGTGTTCATTTCGGTATATTCCTCGCGCGGCAGTGCGGCGTGGAATATACGGACAAATTCCTTTCTCGTTATATTGCTGTCGGCAATGCCCTCTACCGGGAAGTCGATTATTCCGTTGTCCGCGGCGTAGGCGACATAGCTGTCATACCAATTCGGCGTGCCGTTCGTGAGGGTTACCCTCTTAAAGCGGTACAGCTGGTGCATGCACGCGGCGATTTTTATCGCTTCGGCATAGGTCATGTTATCGTCGGGGCAATAGCTTGTGCCCTTGCCGTTGATAAGACCGTTGCGGTAAGCGGTTCGAACATCGTTAAAGAACCAATCGTGTGCGGATACATCGTCAAACGGCAGCGGCGCCTGAACCAGCTCGCCGTTTTCAATATAAAATATGTAGTCATAGGCCTTGAAATAGTCGCCGCAGGAAACATTCATTGTTAGCATATGCTTGCCCTCGCTGATAGCGGCAACATTCAACGTCGCGCGATACGGCAACTGCGCTTCGCTCGCCAGCGGCACACCGTCCAGCGCGTAGGATACCGAAATTACATTTTCGGACGGGAACGGCGCATAGGCATATAAGGTCAGCGCGTCGCTTTTTCCCTCATAGGTCGAAAAGCGCGTGTAGCCGCCCTCGGTGCCGTTCAAAAGCGCCTGCATTCCGACATTCTGCTCAATCGTGCTCAGGTAGGTATCCTGCAATGCCGGAGCGTTCGAAAGCTTGAATTTTCTTTCGTAATCGGCGTTGAAATACAGCACACCCTTAACCTGCGGGTATACCATATTTACATAGGTGTAAAACTCGCGAAGCTTGCTTATGGCGTGCTCCTCGTTTTGGCCGTCCTGCGCGGCATAGGCAAAGCCGCATTCGCTTATCAAAATCGGCTTGCGGTCGCCGAAAGCCTCGACGATATTGCGAATTTTGATTATCGGGTTGTCGTACAGACCACGGAAATAGTAGGCGTCAACCTTGTCGCCGCTTTTGAACGAAGCGGCAGGGTCAAGCACCGAATAGCTGGACATTCCGACCCAGTCGACATATTCGTCGCCGGGGTAAAAATCCTCGGCGGTGACATACATGTTGGAAATATCGTTGGGCGAATAGACCATGGCGACATTCGGCGCATATTGCCGTGCAAAACCGGAAATACGGCGAAACGCGGACTTAAAGCTTTCGATATATTCATCGCGCGCAGCTTTGTCGGCGGGCATATCCCAACAGTTCACCTCGGCACCGAAGCGCAAAAGTACCTTGTGGTCAAGCGTTGCGAGATAGTTCAGGTTGGAAATAATGTAGTCGTCGGCATCTCCGCTGTTTATGCGGTCAAGGTCGCTTTTGTTCTCGTTGGGGACATTCCAGGCGACAAGAAGGTATACCGGCTCGTCGGGAATCATGTAGTTAAAGCCACTGACGGATTCATCAAAAAAGCGCACATAAAGCAAATGCGCGGTTTCCTGCCCCGGCAAAAAGTCGGCACAGGTGCCGAAAAACGTGCCGTGCACCGGCTCGTATTTCGCGCCGTGGTAAACCGTGTCCGCCGGGTTTTCACATGCAACATAAAGCTCGGGGTGCATGGTGAGGTGCTGAATTATGGCGTTTGTCAGCTTGATGTTTTCAGCATGCTCCTGCGCGTCGTTTTTCATCAGCCAATCGGCATAATTTACGAATTTTTCGTAGTAGTAAAGCGCCTTGTCGAAAACTCCCGCCTTTTCATACTCTAACGCGGCGGTATACACTGCCCACAGCATTTTGTTGTATTCGTCGATGTTGGACGGCTGAGGCAGAACCTTGTCCAAAGCGTCAACCGCGGCGCATATTTCCGTGGGATTTCCGCCGGACACCGCCGCTGTATACTTCCAAAAATACGGCATGAAGTCGGCCGCCGCCGCGGAAATGGTTAAAACTACCGCAGTGATAACGGCCGAAATTATCAATTTGTACTTCATTTGTTCATCTCCTAGAGTTATTTCCTTAACAGTATATCACTTTTGCTGGTATTTGTCAAGTGTGAAAGTTATAATTTTACCGTTGTTATTGACAATCCGCAAAAATTATTGTATAATACTAATTTGTAAGATAAAATTAAAGGAGATATGATTACCATTAAATTAAAACATATTAAATTACCGACTTGGCTGAATTCGGCTGTGGCGATTGCTTTTCCGCTGTTTCTTTTGCTTGCCGTGGAAACCGGCCATTATCAAAGCCTTTTTACAACATTTGGCTTTGTTTCACATAACATAGGCGTTATTATTTTCGATATATTTTTGATTGGCGCGCTTTTCGTAACGCTCTCGCTGGCGGTGCGCAGGCTGTGGATCGGCGCGGCAATATGCTCGGCGATATTCTATTCCTTTTCGGTAATCGAATATTACAAATACAATATCAGCGGCTCGCATTTTATAATTTCGGATTTGGCACTCACCAAAAATGTCACCGACGTTGCCATTTTTGCCGATTTGAAATTCAATCTGCCGCTATTTGTCATTGCAATTTTACTGGCGGCTTACATTTTTGCGCTGTGGCTGTTCGATATTAAAATTCAGCTTGAAAGGCCGATTCGCTACGCGGCGTCGCTGGGCGTTTTCATAATGATGACAATAATGGTAGTAACACCCTGTTTTTCCGCGGTTTGCGCCGCCTCGGGAGTTAATTTCGAATACACAAAAAACACATTCCAGGAAAATGAACGCTTCAAGAAAAATTCATTAACCGCAAACCTTGCCGTGAATTTTAACCAGCTTTTCACCGCAAAGCCGGTGCGTCCGCAGGACTATAACGAGCAGGCCGTGGACGCAATAATTTCGAAAACGGATATAAACGATGGCGGCAATCTTGACAACAAGGTAAACGTGATCACGGTAATGAGCGAATCCTTTGCGGATTTCCGCGATTTTCTTGCGTCGTATTCCGATAATACGACCATTCCGCAGGGTACATACGATGTGTGGAGCGAGCTGTTGGCCGATGGTATCGGCGGCACCTGCGTTGTGCCCACCTTTGGCGGCGGCACGGTCAAGAGCGAATTTGAGCTGATTTTCGGCTTGCCGATGGAAGCCCAGGGCAACCCAAGCGTTCCGCTGGCGCTGTTCAATAAAGGCGAGGAATATCCCACTATTCCTACACTTTACCGCGATAACGGCTACAGCACGACCTATATGCACCCGTTCAGCGCCGATTTTTACGAGCGCTCCGATTATTACGGCGGCTTCGGCTTTGATACGCTTATTTTCGAGGACGAAATGTCGGTATATCTTTCGGACGAGCTTCTCAGAATGGAACGCAGTGAGGGCATACAGACCGCCGGCTATTATCATAATTTTATCAGTGACGCTTCAGTGTTCGGCGACGCGATAAACCGTATGACATATACCGAAAATGCCGATTATATCCATATTACAACCATGCAAAACCATATGCCATACGGCGACGGCAAGGAGGAAGAGTCGAATTACTTTGCCGGTATAAAAAACAGCACCGAGGCTTTGCGCGACTTTATCGCTCAGCTGGAGCAGCTCGGCGAGCCGGTGATTTTATTGTATGTCGGCGACCATTATCCGTTCTTTTCGGATGCCGGCAATGTCTACTCACGGCTCGGCATAAGCGATGAAAACTGCGATTTGCTGTATGAGCAAAAGTATTTCATCTGGACCAATACCGATATTGAATTTGTGGAAGAAAGCCTTGTTTCGATGTTTTATCTGCCCTGCATTATCGCCAACAAGGTAGGCGTCAGCGATAGCTTTACCGAGGCGATCCTTTCGCAAAAGGACGATTGCCCGATATATTCTCCGGTTGTGGCGTCCGAGGGCAACGATGTGCTCAACATTTTGACCTACGACAGAATAAGCGGAAGCAGATTTTCCGACAAAACGAAATGACGAAATAATAAAATAGATTGCAATATATTTAATTTGCAATGCGAGTTGCACATTAGAAAATGCCGGTCCCGGCGACCATAAGCCGCGTCACGGAAAAGACCTCATAATGTCTGCTTTACAAGCAAAGCCATGCGGTCGCACAACATAGGTGCGACCGCATGGCTTTGCTTTGGATATCGGCATATTGCTTCAATTATATTATCGCATTAAGCACCGCCAGCGCGCAAGCGGCCGACGCAATTGACACCGGGACGCCGTATTTGACGAAATCGCCGTAGCCGAACTTGACGCCGTGGTTTTTGAGAATCATTGTCCAAATAATTCCCGCCAGTGCGCCAATCGGCGTCAAAAGCGCACCGAGATTCGAGCCGATAACAGAAGCATAAACGGCGGCGCTTTGAACGGCGGCGGGCGCGTACTCGATAATCGAGCAAAACAGCACGCTCATGGGGATATTATTGATCACGTTGGCGCTGAGAAATGATGCGGCACCGTAGCAAAAGACCGGCGAAGCGGTGCCGAGCGCGCGGCAAATCAGCTGTGTGACACCATGCTCGGACAATGCCAGTATCATAACAAACATCGAAAGAACAAACGGCACCAGCTGCCACGGTGCGCGTTTAAGGCAGGCGGCAAGCTCAATCGGCTTTCTGCGTCGGAGCGCGCAAACCAGTGTGACCGTTACGAACAGGCACACCGCCGCGGCGAAGGAAATAAGCCACATTTCGGCGCCGATATACGAAGCGACCGCCAGCGCGGCGGTGCAAAAGGCAAGGTGCAAAATGCCGATAACCAGCAGGGCTTTATCCTTAATTTTTATCTCGACCTTATGCGGCTTGAGCGCGCCGGAAAGCTTTTTGCGAAAAATCAGCCACAGCACGACAAACGCCGCAACTCCCGCCGCGACAGTCGGCAAAAGCATGACTTTCATATACGAAACAAAGTCCACGCCGTACGACGATGCAAGGTAAATATTGGTGGGATTTCCGATAATCAGCGCCATGCTCCATGTGTTCGCGGCCACAAACTGAGCCACAAGGTACGGCACCGGGCTGACTTCGGCATTTTTCGCAAAATAACAAATAAACGGCGTGAAAGTCAGGATAATTATATCGTTCGAGGTGAACACCGTGAGCACCGAAACAGTTATGTAAAGTATCAGAAAAAGGCGAAATTGGCTTTTACCCGCCATATCGAGTGCTTTATTCGCGAGATATGCGAAAAAGCCCAGCTCGTCAAGAAATATCGAAAGTATCGTCATCGAAACGAACAGCACAAGTATTTTTATCGGGTTAATGGCAGTATCAGCCAAAAGCGAGCTTGTGACGGTGGGCAAATCAACTTGGCCGCAAATCAGCAT
>CAYWMF010000012.1:0-12693 GCA_964459175.1 uncultured Oscillospiraceae bacterium | reverse complement strand
ATGATTGTATACGTCAACGATAATTCTGTCAGCAACTACCCACATGTCATCAACGGCAAATACGTTGATTGCAAAAAGCGGGACAAGTGCCACAATGAATGGTAGCGTCTGACAGCAGAACTTCATAATTTTGTTTTTCATATAAAGCATCGCATCCTTTCTTAAAATGGTTGTGGGCTGCCTTTTATGACAGCCCACGGGAATGGAGTTTAATAGCCGGTTTTCGGCATTTCGATATAGGTATAGCTGTAAACCTTTGTAACGAAACGAGAGATTGTGGTTATCCACTGACCGTTGTATACACCGCCGACATCCGCAGTATTTACAAAGCCGAAACCGTTTGCAAGTCCCTTAACGGAGCGTGCGTAGAGATAAGGCGTTTCAACCTGTGCAAAGCCTGCTCTGACACTTCCGAATACATACATAATTTTTGTGATGTACTCGTTATCCGCAAGACCGAGAACGATGTTTGATACATCAATTACATAGTTCTTGCTTGTAGAGAGATTATCGTTGATTGTGCGGTATTCGTCACCCGAAAGGTTTGTGAGATACACTATCTTGTAGGACAGATTCTGGTTGAATGTACCTGTCACTATCTTTTCGGCACGGATAGCCGAAGGAAGTGTGTCACGGAAATAGAAGCTGTCAAGAGATACACTTGAGGTGTTTGCAATATTCTTGAAGCTGTAAACGATGGGGTTATTGGGCATTACTTCGTTGTAGCCGTATTTGGTTACGGAAACACCAACAGATACCGACTTATTAAGCACCTCGAATGTCATAATCTGACCGTTAAACTCAAGGTGTGCTGTCATAAGTGTTCCGTTAGGTGTGTAGTAGGTAGGAGCTACCGTCTCACGCATTGTATAAAGACCGAGAGGAAGAGACTTTGATGCAGCTCTGCCGTTCTTGTCTGTCTTAATTGTGTCAACGATGTTTCCTGCCTTGTCGTAGATTTCAAATACAGCACCTTCAAGAAGTGAGCCTGCGGGAAGTCCGTTGATGGGGTTATCATCGGCAAATTTCTTTACCACTTGAATCTGCGCCTGAATGGGTGTGTTGTACCAAGTGATAGATGAGGTATGACCGTATTCAACATAGAATGTCTTAACCTCATTATCAAGTACATAGCCGTTAGGTACTGCAATCTCACGGATGTAATACTTACCGTCTTCAAATTCGTTATTGTCGGTATATACATATCCGTTCTGATCGGAAACGTACTGTGCAAGAGGTCTGCCGTAGCGGTCGGAGATAAGGAAGGTTACACCGCTGATACCTTTACCCGTTGTAGAATCCACCTTATGAATGAGGAAAGAGGAGTTCTTGCGGTTTGTAATGGTTACTCTTGTGATTTCTCCGTCAGTTACTTCAACATCGTGGGGTTCTGCATCAAGAATGTAATCGTCAGCAGCCTTTGCTTCGGTAACTGTGTACCAGCCGTTAGGTAGGTCATCTATGTTAATAACACCGCTTGCGTTGGTGGTATATGTACCGATGCGTTTGCCATTCATGTACTCGATTTCAAACTTAACACCCTTGATAGGCTGTCTTGTTTCTTCGTCAAGTTTAGTGATACGGATGCCGCCGAGAGCTTCATTAAGGAATGTAAGCTCGTGTGTTTGTCCTGACTTTACCTTAACTGTCTGAGGTGCACCGTCAAGAGTGTATCCTTCGGGAGCAGTTACCTCTGTTACAACGTATACCTTTTCGATTGTTTTGTACTCGTCAGCAATGCCCATGATAACCTCGTTAGGTATGAGGACTTCACTTGCAAGGACATTCACTGTCAGCATAAGTAATGCCATAAGAATTACTGCGAATGATTTTACTGATTTCATTTCTTTCAGCTCCTTTTCATTATTTTGTTTTTGTGATAAGGGTAATTTAACGAAACATTTCTATTCACCATCCTTTACGAAGAAAAGATCCGCAAGCCGGTCAGTAAGGACCGTATCATTTCTGCCGCATATATTTATCCTTGAACTTAAGCTCTGTGAGTCTCTCGGGACTTTATCGAGTAATATTATGTAACTATCGTCTATCTCCCGGCTCCAGAACTTATCGTTCAAGAAATATTTCATTTTTCCTATGTGCCAACTGTCCGAAAAGCACTTGCACACCTTAAGGTCACATTCTCTGAAAAGCTTCATTTTTTCTTCGCCATAGCACTCATTATATGACAAAAGCTTTCCTTTAGAGGATATGTTGAATGGCGTTCCAAAATCGTATACCACAGCTTTGCTTGTTTTTCTTATCCTTGCAATGTCGATATCCGAATGAACTATATATGTAACACCCTTTGTCTTTGCAAATCTGAGATTCCCCGTTCCCGAAAAGTCAATTGCCTTTACATTTCCATTTTGAGTAATGGCAATAAAACCTGCCGTACCAATGACTTCATTTGTAACACCGCATCCGTGAGTAAAGCCGAGAATTCCTATTGAAATACATTTCTTTTCGGAAGCTACAGGCTTTGTTTCTTCTCCGGGTTCATCATATACATTGACCTCGTAATCGTATATGTATCCTTTCTTGATAACGTCTGCGAAGTAGTCTTCATCAAGTCGGTTGCCCTCGTATATGATGTCAGATATACCGTACACATTCTTGTATTCGGATATCTGGTCTTCGATATACTGATTGCGATAACCCGGGAATACAATAACAATTCTGATATTCGGCTCAAACTGTCGAATACGCTGAAACAGTTTCTTTCTGTCAGCACCTAAAAGCAAAGCATCTGCAATTACAAGTACATCAACATTTGCATCAAGAGAATCAAATCTGTCGATAAAATCATCGGTGTTTTCAAAGTTCTCATCAACAATGCGGATGTTGTTTCTTGCAAAGACTATGGCAAGGTCCGCACTGTACTTTATCTTGCCAAGCCATATCACAACATTAATCATACAGCTTCAGCTCCTTTTTATTTTCTTTCGGGATTTTACCGTTTTTATCAACTATGCTTTCCAGTATCTTCAGAGCACTTTCAAGACCTCTGTCCGTATCCTTTCTGTCTCTCTTATGAAAAGCGTGGAGAAATACAATTTCACCATCATGCTCATAAAAGATTATTCTGATCATAGTTTCTGCTGCCTTTATGCGAAGCTCATACATTTTTCTGTACCTTTCCATAGAAAAGTGTTTTACGTATGGCTCGCAAAAAGGGTTTGATTCATCCTTTATGTAGATAAGTTGAAATATCAGTTTTTCCTTAATTTTATCATTTGTAGCTTGTATGAATTCTTCTACAGGACTACGGTTATCTTTTGTATATGCATATATTTTTCTCAATGTTTTTCTCCTTTCAGATACTCTATGTAATGTGCCAATGCTTTAAGAATGTATTCCTCGGTTTCTTTAGGGGATATGATACTTCGTGGTATATATTTTCTTAAAGACTCGGCCTTGAATGTAATCTTTTCTGCCTGATTTGGTTTTCTCTCACACATGATTTCAAGGATTTTATCTGCGTCAAGCTTTCCGTCCTTTGAAAACTGTTTCATTTTAAGCGCCTGTGCAAGAGAAGGGGTTGCTTCCTCACATTTGATGGTGTCGAGAAGAAGCTCTTGTTCTGCTCCCGAGAGATACGACAGTTCAACTGCAGGACGAAAACCTATTTTATCCTCATCTACCATATCGAGCAGGGCGGTTATAAGGTTGGTTAGGCGAATATATCTCTGAATTTGTGCTCGGCTATTACCACTTATCTCAGCAAGTTTTTCATCGCTTCTCAACTTTGTCTCCATTGGAGACGAAGTTATATCGGTGCGTTTACCTTGCCGCTTTAGAGCATCCATTCTCATCTTGTATGAAAAGGCAAGCTCGCTGGGAAGTAGCTTTGTGCGCTGAAAGTTTGATTCCACCATCATAACAACAGCTTCGTCATAGCCGATATCAAGAATTACGGATTTAAGAGTATCGCTCTCGGCAAGCTCACAGGCTTTTCTTCGTCTGTGTCCTGCTACAATCTCATATCTGCCGTCTGCTTTCTTTCGAAGTATGGCAGGTTCGATAACACCGTTTTCCTTGACGCTCTCGACAAGTTTGTACATATCCTCATCGATCCGAACCTTAAACGGATGATTTGGAGCATCGTCGATTTCCGAGAGAGGTATGTCCATTATCTTGGGGCGTTTTGATTCGTTACGGCTTGACTCACTTGAGAACAGTTCGTTATATCCCGTAAGCCCTAAATCAATTCTGTTTCCTTTCAATTCCTTCAACCTCCCTTGAAAATCTGTCATATGCTATTGCAACTTTGTTGTGTTGTCCACGTGTGAAAATACTCTTTCCTTCATTACTGCACTCTTGGACAGTGACTGAAGCCGGAATTTCGGAAAAGAACAAGTGTAATCCGCTACTGAAAGTCTCGTGCAGTAAATTGTCTATCATCCGTGCGTTCCTTGTTCGTTTATCCACCATTGTGAGAAGAATTCCGTCTATCTTAAGCTCAGGATTAATGTCCTGCTTTGTTTTGGCTATTGAGTACATCAATAAATCAAGACCTTTGGCAGACAGGTAATTTGCCTGAGTCGGAATGATAACGCTGTCTGCGGCCGCAAGTGCATTGATTGTCATAAGTCCAAGTGACGGCATACAATCGATGATTATGTAGTCATAAAGTGGTAGATATTCCTTTAGGCTTTTCTTAAGTACGAGTTCACGTTCTCTCAGACCTACAAGGCTGATTTCGATACCTGAAAGTTCGATATTGGCAGGAATGAAATCAACACCCTCATCGTGCTTGAAAGTGAAGAAGTGCGGAACGAAATAGTTTTTCTCGATTGCGTTTTGCATAAGCTTGGAAAGGGTATTCTTTATGGTATCCGGATTCTTAATTCCAAGACTTATAGTAAGGCTTCCTTGGGGATCTGCATCGACAAGCAAAACCTTTTTGCCGAGCCTTGCAAGACCGACACCTAAATTTAATGTTGTAGTTGTTTTGGCAACTCCGCCTTTTTGATTTGCTATTGCTATTACTTTTGCTTCACTCATAATAAAACCTCCTGAATTTTGGGGATAAAAAAACAGCCACTCGTTATTTTCGAGTGGCTGTAGAGCCAAGATTTTTTCAGCCTCCCTACATATGTACTAAAGGCTAAAACCTTATATAATTTTGGTCTGTGATTGTGGACAAAATCAGCGAAACACCGCGTTATACAAGGGGTTTTACCTTTTGTCCTATTATAACATAATAGTCTATCCTTCTGACAATTCCTGTTGCTTTCATATATAAAAATCTCCTTTATTTCGATTTTACACTAATATTGTTTGTAACAAGGAATTTTTTATGTAAAGAAATTATTGGAAAGCAAAATTTGCGGAATAGCTTTAATCCCGAACGAAAACGGCTGAGCACAAGGCGCTGAACCGTAAAAATCGGTTCATTGATTAGTGCATAGTAATTCTTTTGCCGAAAAACGAAAAATGGTGTATATCGAAAAATATTGTGCTTGCCCTACAGAGCGAACAGCCCCGACATTTGGTGTCGAGGCTGTTTTATATTTTTCCAACGCCGAGCGGCTACCACGGCTTGAAGATTATGCCTTTATTTTGAAGCTTGCTCTTTATTTGCAATGCGGCGCTGTCCTTGGGTTCGCTTTCGGAAATCAGCATGTCGATCGAAATGTCGGTATCCTTTTGCTCGCCGACCCAAACGGTGGTGATGCTGTCCTCGTCAACTGCCAGCTTCAGAAGCTCCAAATCGGACTGCGTGAGTCCGCCGGCTGTGGCGACAAGTATCGCGCCGGCATCCAGCAGAATGTTGGCGATTTCACCCAGGCGGCGAATGTGTTCCTCGCGGTTGTCGGCTTCGGATTTCATAACCTTGCCGTCCTTGACCTTGAGGTCGTGACCGACACCGTAAAGCACACTGCCGATGCCGAGGTAGTAAACAATTCTGCCGTCGTCGAACAGGCGAGCTTCGAGAGCCTTGGCGATTTCCTTTTTGCCGACGGAGGCCTGACCGGTTATAAGCACAAGATGCGGCTTTTGGTTGTATTTTTCGGCACGACGCGCCATGGAAATGTGGCTTTGCTCCCACTTGTAATTGCGCAAAAGTATTTTCTTGCGGCTGTCGGAATGCTCATCGTCCACCACGTCGGTGATTATGCCGCCGCCGGCGATTTCGTATTTATCGACAATGACAAAGCGGCCGGTGGTGGGCATATCGTGCGCAAGGTCGAAGGCGACCGGCTTTTCGAACGAAATTATGCAGTCGGCAACCTCGTGACGCTCGACGGTTTCCTTTTTGCTGTTTGAAAGGTTGGAGGCGTCCAGCACGCTGATAATGCTTTCAAGGCGAGCCTCTACCTTGGCGGTGCCGATTTTGACATGGTAAATTTTTTGCTTTTCCATGCAGTCTTTGCCCAACCAGAAAATGCTTGCTTTGATTTTCGTGCTGACCTGCGGCGCGGGCTGACCGGCTATTGCGCAAAGTTCGCCGCGCTTGGCATAAATTTGCTCGTTAATCGTAAAGCCTATCGACATACCCGACGAAACCTCGGTAGGCAGCGGCGAATTAAAGGCTTCGAGGCGCTTGACGGTCGTTTTTTTGCCGGATGGATAGAAAACGATGCTGTCGCCGTTTTTAAGCTTTCCGGTTTCGACCATGCCGGCAATAATGCGGCGATCGTCGCCCGAGGCGGTGAACTTGTAAACGTCCTGGACCGGCATACGGAAAGGAAGCTCGTCCTCATGGCCGGCTTGGTTGAATTCGTCCAACGCCTGCAAAACGGTATGATTGCTCCAGGGCATATTTTCGGAATTTGTCGCGATATTGTCGCCCTTCATGGCGCTTATCGGAATGAAGCAGGCGGGGGTTATGTTTATTTTGTGCAGAAAATCGGTATATTCCTTGACAATTCCGTCGTAAACCGACTTGTCGTAGTTGACAAGATCCATCTTGTTTACCAGCACGGCAACCTGCTTGATGCCCAGCATCGACAGCATATAGCCGTGGCGGCGGGAATTTTCCTTTATGCCTTCGAAAGCGTCGATAACCAGCAATGCCGCTTCGGCACGGGAGGCACCGGTGATCATGTTTTTCAAAAATTCAATGTGACCCGGAGCGTCGATGATTATGTATTTTCGCTTGTCGGTTTTGAAAAAGCTTCGTGCCGTGTCAATGGTTATACCCTGACTGCGCTCGTCCTTGAGAGCATCCAGCAGAAAAGCATATTCGAACGGCTTTGAGTTGCGGCGGCACATTTCCTGGATTTGCTCCAGCTTGCCCTCCGGCAAAGAATGCGTGTCGGCCAGCAATCGGCCTATTACGGTGCTTTTACCGTGGTCTACATGACCGACGATAACTATATTCATATGATTTTCGCGATCGGTATTACATATATCCATCTTTTCTCAGCTCCTCCAATCCGCCGCCGTCCTCTTTGTCCTGTGCGCGTCCCGAGCGTTCGGCGATATTTGCAAATTTTCCGCTTTTGAGCTCCTCGATGATTTCATCCAAATTCTTGGCGGTGGAATCAACCGGCATGGTACATGGCCAACAGCCCAACGAACGATAGCGCTTTCCTTCGCCTTGATCAAAATACAGCGATACCACCGGTACATTCTCGCGGCGTATGTATTCCCATACGTCCAGCTCCGTCCAGTCGAGCAGGGGATGAATTCTTATGTGGGTTCCGGGCGCAAAATCGGTTTTGTACTGACCCCAGAATTCCGGCGGCTGGTCGCCTATATCCCAGTCGTTGTTTTTGTCGCGCGGTGAAAAATAGCGTTCCTTTGAGCGGCTGCCCTCTTCGTCGGCGCGCACGCCTACGATAACGCCGGTGTAGGGCTCGGTGTTGGTGTCGCGCTCATACATTTTTGTATCATGATTCATGCGGTAGCGCGGCCATTCGCCGCTGAGCGTATGCTTGAGCGCGTCGGTTTTGAGATTTCGGCAGCATTCGATGCGGCTGACATTGCCGTCCGGGAAGGTTTGCTTATTATTCAGCGCCTCGGCGTTTTCGCCGTACACCATATCAAGATGCCATTCCTTGGCCAGTCTGTCACGATATTCTATCATTTCCGGGATTTTGTAGTGTGTGTCGATATGCACAAGCGGAAAAGGTACATGACCGAAAAAAGCTTTGCGCGCCAGGCACAAAAGCACCGTGCTGTCTTTGCCTATCGACCAGAGCATACACATATTCTTGAAGGATGCGTAGGCTTCGCGCAGGATATGTATGCTGCGGCTTTCGAGTCTGTCAAGATGATCCATAATAGTTCCTTTCCTATTTTTGATTCTTTGACAACATTGTAACACAGTTTTCGAAATAATTCAATGTTTTAGCGAAAATATTTTATAAAAAAATCGACTTCCGTCAAATCGCGAAAAAATAGTCATATAAAATTTTAGCTAAAAAATTATACAAAAACTATTGCATTATCGTAAAAGTTGTGATATAATATCTAAAACGATATTTATAAAAGGAGTTTATCAATTATGAAAAGGCTGACTTCTTCATTAATTGTTCTTGTACTGCTGTGTATTACGGCGGTGTGTGCCTCGTCTGAGGACGGATTGTTTTTCTACTTCAATTCTGCTGATGGTGTGAAGTGGATAAGCTCCGTTTCAAATCTTGACGGTGCCTTTGACAGCGAGAGCGGCTACTACAAGCTCACCAACAAAAACCACGATCCGAATTTTCAGCATAACTTTTCGAACGATAGCTTTGATACAGCCGAATATCCGATTGTGCGCTATCGCTTTAAAATTGTAAGCGGACTTCAGGAGGAAATGCCGTACGGACAGTTCTTTTTCAAAACCGATAACGGTGCAAATATGGGCGACGACGGCACATATGTCAATTATCCGTTGGAAAATACCGACGATTGGCAGGATGTCGTAGTTGATATGCGCACCATAAAAAACAGCAAGTGGAGCGGCAAGCTTTCGATTTTCCGCGTTGACCCGGTTCAGGCGGTGAACGGTATAAACATGACGGTGCTGGTTGACCATGTCGCGTTTTTCAAGAATAAAGAGGACGCGGTAGATAAAAGCATTGCGGATATTACCTATACATATAATAATCAAACTGTTTTTATTCCCGCGGGAACAATGACCGCCGGTGATAAGGAAACCGATTTTGTAATGACCGACGAGCTTGTCGATGAAACCGACAAAAAAGACGGCTACGAGCCGGTAATTCTTTTCAAAAACGCCGACGGCAGTGAAAGCGTCGTAGCGCTGTCCTACAGCAACGGCAAGCGCTTTTACTATGTTGCACGTCGCCCCGGTGAGTACCGCGCGGCATATTATACTAAGGAATACGTCGATACTTCCGACCATTGGGCACTCAATTATATTCGCTTTGTCAGCGCGCGCAAGCTGTTCGGCGGCACGAGCGAAACCGAGTTTTCGCCCGATATTATAATGACGCGCGGCATGTTTGTCACGGTGCTGGGCAGAATGCATGGAATTGACGCCTCGGCGTACAGTACAAATACCGGTTATGCGGATGTGAATTCCAATGAATATTACGCGCCGTATATCAGCTGGGCAAGCGAGCTCAAAATCGCAGCTCCGATAGGCGAGGGGACTTTTGAGCCGGAGGAGCCAATTACAAGAGCCGATATGGCGCAGATTTTGGCAAATTATGCTTTCGCTTATGGCTACAAGCTGGCTGATGTCGGCAATGCGCAGAGCTTTGTCGATATAGCGGAGCTTGACACCGCAATGACGGACGCGATAAAGAAAATGCAAAAGGCCGGCATAATCAACGGCAAGGGCGATGGAAAATTCGACCCACAGGGAATTTCAACACGTGCGGAGGTGGCAACGGTTATGGCACGCATAATCAAATCGGTTTTGGGGCTTCCGCTTAATTTCGAAGCCGACAAAAACGCAAAAAGCATTATTCTTAATTTGACAAGCCCGGACGGCGCCAAAAATATTTCGGTATACGGCGACGGCGATATTTCAAACAGCGGCGAGGGTCTTACGATTACCGGATATTCGGATCAGTTCTATTTGAGGTATTACCCTGACAGCGATATGTATATTGAGGATTACCCATATGTTAAAATCTGCTATAAGATAAATTCTTCACCGTCCAGCCTTGCGCAGTTCTATTATTATACGGATAAAACCGTTACCGAGGAGCTGGCGCATCCATACGTTCAGTTTACGCTGGCAGGTGAGGTAGGCGAGTGGAATACCATGAGCTTTGACTTTTCGACAATCGAAAAAATCAATGCTATGCCGGCATCGTCCGGCAGTGCGTGGGAGGGCAAGCTCGAAAACTTTGCCATTTATCCGCTCAGAATGTTCTCGAGTCAAGAGCCGACCAAGCGCGATATGATTTTGAAATATATTGCGTTTTTCTCGGACGAGGAGAGCATGAATAGGTTTGACGAGTCACAACTCGAATATAACGGTACTTTTAAAACAGAGGAGGAGCTTATGATTTCGGAAAATTTGGGCAAACAGGACAGAATTCACATCGGAGCATTTTTTCCGTACCATGTCAGCGTTGAAGAAAAGGACATTGCGGAATTGGCTGAAGCGGGTATCGACATTTCGTTCGTCGGATTGAACGACGTTTCGGTTTATGCGCAAAAGCATCTTTTGGATTGGCACGCAAAATACGGCGTTATGGCTTGGATGTACGACGGTTCGCTCAGAGGCGCAACACATGTGTACTATTCGTCGGACAGAAAGAGCAATATAACCGATACTTACGGCAGTCACCCGGCATTCTACGGTAATATTTTCTCCGACGAGCCCGGTATTGTTCACTATGAGGGCATCGGAAAGTATGTCAAGGAATATTATAACGATTTCCCGGACAAAATTCCTTTTGTAAATCTGCTTCCCATGTACGCCTCCAACGATCAGCTTACCTACGGCGCGAGCGTGCAGAAAATAGATTTCTATGATACGCCCGCGGCGGACTTTGAGGATTATGTAAGACGCTATGCCGAGGCGGTTGATACGCCGTATATCAGCACGGATATTTATCCCTTGCGCTGGAATGTTGCAAAACAGCAAAAGGAAACCTATAAGGACTATGTAAAATCAATCGAGGTTGTCGCTAAGGTTTGCCGCGAGACCGGACGCGAATTTTGGTGCTATATCCAGTCGTTCGACTCCAAGGGACGCGCGCATTTCCGCGCACCCGAAAAGGCCGATATACGCTGGCAGGCATATTCCATGCTTTCGTTCGGCATAAAGACCATGCTTTATTATGTATGGCACGGTCCGTCAACCTCCGATTACACCGCTACCCCCATCAACGAGCAGGGCGAAAAGAATGCAATTTGGTACGCCGCAAAGGAAGTTAACAACGAATTTATCGCAATTTCGCCTGTTTATCTACAATATAAGAACATCGGCGCGTTCACTCATAACGCCGAAAGCAAGCCGTATGCGCAGATGCTTGAGCCGCTGGAAAGCTTCGCACCGATAGCCGAGGTTAAATGCGACGAAACACTGCTTATCGGTTGCTTTGAAAAGCAAGAGGGCGAGGGCTATGCCTTTACCGTGGTTAACATGAGCGAAATGTATGACAATAAAACCGTTTCCGTTTCGCTTAAGCTCAACGGCAAAACCGTTACTTCTTATTTCGGCGGCAAGCCGCAGGCCATGACGCCCGATGCAAACGGCTATTACAGCTTTGAGCTTGTTTGCGGCGACGGCGTATTTATAACCGTTGACTGATACGGCAACGGAAATATGAATCGAAAACGGCATTTTGCTGCTTTTCATACGGATAATTACAAATTCGGCAGAAGAAATTTTCTTTCTGCCGAATTTGTGTTACAATGACGGGGTGATAAAATATATGCGATATGAGGTTTTTTATACCGGAATAAAATGTGCAAATTTTGATTATTGGTCGTGGTAAACATTGTTTTAATACTTGATTTTTGGTAAAAAGTATGATACAATATAGAAAAAAGCGGAGGTAGCGTTATGAAAATAGGAATTATGAGCGGCGCATACATAAATGACGGAAATATCGACTATGCAAAAGCCAAAAAGCATGGCTACGACTGCATGGATTATCAAATTCTGTGTAACACGAGCGGTGCGCTTTACGCTATGACGGAGGCCGAATACGAAAAAGCTCTCACCGCCGAGCGCAAAAAAGCGAATGACGCGGGCATCGAGTTCAGCCAGGTTCACGCACCGTGGCCGGTTGACGACAGCACCGCCGAAAGCCGCGCCAAAAAGCTGGAAGATATGAAAAGAACCGTTCGCGGCGCCGCATACCTTGACGGAAAATATATGGTTACCCACCCGACACGGCTGTTTGACGCACAGTGGAAGGAGCTGCCGGAGGTGGTGGAAGAAAATATCCGCTTTTTCGGCGAGCTGTCGGAGTATGCCGCCGATTTCGGGATAGGTATCTGCATCGAAACCATGCCGTTTGTCGGCGATACGATTTCTTCGCCCGAGTCAATTGCCGAATTTGTGAAAAAAGCAAATCTTCCCAATCTTTCGATTTGCCTTGATACGGGACACGCCAATCTTTACGGCGTAAAGCCTGCCGATGCCGTAAGAATGTTCGGAGATAAGCTGACTACACTGCATGTTCACGACAACGACGCCAACCATGATAACCACTGGGCGCCGTATTTCGGCTCGATAGACTGGAGCGGCTTCGGCAAAGCGCTTAACGAGGTCGGATATAAGGGCTGTTTGTCGCTGGAATGCCGCGTTATGGGCGGATTCAGTAC
>CAYWMF010000011.1:0-12752 GCA_964459175.1 uncultured Oscillospiraceae bacterium | reverse complement strand
GCCCTGCATATCAAGCGCGGCGGCAAGGCTTTTCCCGCCGGGGCAAGCACAGCAGTCAATAACAGTTTCGCCGCTTTGCGGCGCCAACAGCTCGATGGCATATTGGCTGGCGAAATCCTGCACAAAATAAAGCCCGTCGTATTTTTTCAGATATTCCGTCGAAACCGACCTTGTGAGCCGTATTCCGTTTTTCACATTTTCGCACGGCTCGGCGCCCAAGCCGTCGGCATTAAGCCTTGAAATAAGCTCATCGCGTGAAATTTTAAGTGTATTTGTTCGGAGTGTCATGTACGATTTTGCGTTGACGGCCTCCATTATTTCAACAGCCTTTTTTTCGCCGTAGGAATTCACAAAAAGCTCGGCCATCCACTGCGGAAGCGAATATTTTACGCTCCAAAGCTCAGTGCCCTTGAGATTCTTGTAAAGCAGGTCGATTTTATCCTTGCGGCGCACCGCCTCACGCAACAGCGCGTTTGCAAAGGCCGCCGCGCCCTGACCCGCCAGCCTCTTGGCGATTTCAACGCTTTCGTTGCAAGCGGCGCTGTCCGGCACACGGTCGAAAAACAGTATCTGATACATTCCCATTTCCAGCGCCGTCATTACTGCGGGCTCGATTTTTTCGATCGGGCGGTCGGAAAGCCGTGAAATTATATAGTCCAGCGTTATGCGCTTTTCAATAACGCCGTACACCAGCGCCGTCAAAAGCGCTCTTTCGCGCGGCTCGAGATTATGCTGCTTTATAACGCTGTCAAGCTCGATATTTGAATACTTTTTATCCCGATGGCATTTCAAAAGCGAATGAAAAGCCAATCTGCGGGCGCTTATTTGTTCAGCCATTTTAATCCCTTCTGTTGTTTCGTCCGTTCACTATGAACAAAAGTCGCAAAAAGTTTGCCAGCGATACTGCCAGCGCGGCAACGTAGGTCAGCGCCGCGGCAGTCAAAACTCGGCGCGCGCCGCCTTTTTCGGAATCGTCCAGCATACCGGTTTCGCTTATTATTTTAAGTGCGCGACCGCTGGCGTTGAATTCCACCGGCAAAGTCACAAGCTGAAACACAACCGCCAGCCCGAACAGCAATACGCCCAGCATCGCCAACGCCTCAAAGCTCAGCGCCAAGCCCAAAATTATAAGCGGAGTCGCCAAAGATGAGCCGATGTTGCACAGCGGAATAATGGCGGTTCTGATTTTGATGGGCAGATAGCCCACACTGTGCTGAACCGCGTGACCCGCTTCATGTGACGCAACGCCCACCGCCGCGACCGAGGTCGAGCCGTAAACGCTTTCGGACAGGCGTATAACGCCGGCCTTTGGGTCGTAATGGTCGGTAAGCTTGCCGCTTACCGGCTCTATGCGAATATGGCGCAGTTCGTTGGCATCCAAAATTCTGCGCGCCGCCTCTGCGCCGGTGATACCGCGGCGATTTATGACCCTTGAATACTTATTAAAAGTGCCGTTGACCATGCCCTGCGCCAACAGCGACAAAAGCACGGCGGGAAGCACCAAAACGATATACCAATAATCCATGAAATAGTACGGCATCAGATAAATCTATCCCCCTCGGAAACCTTTCTTCCGTTGATAAAATCGACGGCCCTCATGCGCTTTGAGCCCTCCATGGCCAGCTCGTCGATAAGCAGAACTCCGCCGCCGCAGGCAACCCCGACAGCCTTGTCCAGCGAAACAATTTGGCCGCTTTGCGCCTCGGGATATTTTTCATTGCCTATACGCGCCGCAAAAATTTTAACGATTTTGCCGCTTTGCTCATGTCTGGTGAGCGCCGCGGGATACGGGCTGAGGCCGCGAATAAGATTATAAACCCTTTCCGTCGGCAATGAAAAATCCAGTGTCTGCACGGCGGTATCGATTTTCGAAGCATAGGTTGCAAGCGCGTCGTCCTGTTTTATCGGCACAAGCTCGCCCTTGACGATTTTGTCAATCGCCTCCACCGCAAGCTGTGCACCCATGGCGGCCAGGCGGTCGAATAATTCGCCCACGTTTTCGTCGTCGGCGATAGGCGTTTTGCGCGCCATGAGAATATCGCCGGTATCCAGCCCCTTCGCCATCTGCATAATGGTCACGCCGGTCTCGCGCTTGCCGTCCATGATACAGCGATTTATCGGCGCCGCGCCGCGATATTCCGGAAGCAGTGAGGCATGCACGTTAATACAGCCGTATTTCGGGTAATTAAGAACATATTCCGGCAAAAGCTTGCCGTATGCCGCCACAACGATTATATCCGGCTTTAAGCTTTCGAGCAGGTCGGAAAAATTTTCGGCTTTTAGGTTCTCGGGCTGATAAACCTCCAGCCCGCGCGCCAGCGCCGCCTCCTTGACCGCCGAAAAGGACATTTTGAGCGAACGTCCGCGCGGCTTATCGGGCGAGGTTACAACGCTGATTTTATCGGTATTACCGTAAGCGTCGGCTATAGCCTCAAGCGAAGCAGAGGCAAAATCCGGCGTGCCCATGAAAAGTATATTCAAATCCATCTTCCTTTCGGGTTAGTCCTCCAGCTCTTCAAGCTCCTTTTGGGTGAGCATGCGAGTGGCCTTGTCGGTGTAAATTATGCCGTCCAAATGGTCGTATTCGTGGCAAAAAGCGCGCGCCAAAAGTCCGTCGCCGGTATAGGTCTGCATTTTGCCGTTGCGATCCAGCGCCTTTATTGTAACCTTTTCCGGGCGGCGTGTATAGCCCCACTTGCCGGGCAGTGAAAGACAGCCCTCGATTTCCTCCTGCTCACCCTCGGTCTTTATGATTTCGGGGTTGATAAGCTCATAAAGCTTGCCCTTTTCGTCAATGACGATAAACAGCCGTCTGAGCACGCCCACCTGAACCGCGGCAAGCCCCGCGCCGCCGACATCCTCCAGCGTTTCGTACATATCGTCCAGCAGTCTTATTATGCGCGGCGTTATATTATCCACCGTGCGCGATTTTTTGCGCAGGATTTCGTCGCCCTCTTTTACTATTGTGAGTATTGCCATAAATACACAAACCTTTCTGAAATAAAGTCCTTATATGGAATTGGGATTTATATCTATTGTAATTTTAACACCTTTATTTAACGTCTTTGTGAACGTCGTTAAAATTTTGTTTAATAATTCGCGCGAGGCGGAATTATTTTTGAATTTAACGACAAATCGGCGGCGATAAACATTGCGCAGCTTATAAATCGGTGCGTCCATCGGTCCGAAAATCATCATGCGGCAATCGTCGGAGCGCTGTGAAAGCAGCTCGGAAATATACCCCTCCAGTGCGCCGCAGTCCTTGAGCAGTGAAAGCTCGTCGTCGGCATGCAGTGTTATCACGCAAATATCGCATATCGGCGGATAGCTCACCGCACGGCGAATGGCAATTTCGCCGCGATAAAAGCTGTCGTAATCCTGCTTGGCTGAAAGCGCCAGCACCTCGTTATAGGGGGTCAGCGTCTGTATTACGGCGCGTCCGGGCGCGTTACCTCGGCCTGCGCGACCGATAACCTGAGTCAGCAATGTAAAGGTTCGCTCGTTGGCGCGGTAGTCGGAAATATACAGCGAGCTTTCGGCAAGTATAACACCGACCAGCGTAACGCTCGGGAAATCATGTCCCTTGGCGACCATCTGGGTTCCTATAAGTATATCGGCATTTCCGGCGGAAAATTCGCTCAAAATACGCTCATATGAATTTTTTTCGACGGTGGTATCGGCGTCCAATCGCAGAATGCGCGCTTCGGGAAAGCAGGCATTCAGCTCGGCCTCCAGCTTTTCGGTGCCGCTGCCGTGACGGCTGATATGCGTCGAGCCGCAGGAGGGGCATTTCTTCGGATACGGCACAGTGTATCCGCAATAATGGCACATAAGTTTTTGCCTGGAATTGCCGTGCACCGTCAGCGTGACACTGCAATTCGGACAGCGCACAGCCTCGCCGCAGGCGGAACAGGAGACAAAATTATTGAAGCCGCGGCGGTTTATGAACAAAATCGCCTGCTTTTTTTCGTCGAGATTCTTTTTTAGCTCGTCCCGCAGGCGACGTCCGATAAGAGCGTCGGGGTTTGCCTCCAAATCCTCGCGTATATTCTCGATAATAACCTCCGGCAGCTCCGCGCCGCCGTAACGGCTGTCAAGTCGGATAAGCGAATACGCGCCGTCCAGCGCCTTATAAAAGCTTTCAGTCGCGGGGGTTGCCGAGGCCAGCACGAGCAGTGCGTTGTCAGCCGCACAGCGATAGCGCGCCACATTGCGGGCGTGATATTTCGGGTTGGTTTCGGATTTATAGCTGTCGTCCTGCTCCTCGTCGATAACAATCAAGCCCAGCCCTTCACACGGCATGAACACTGCCGAGCGAGTACCCAAAACAATGCGCTTTTGGCCGCTTTTCACCGCGCACCAGGCGTCGTGCCGCTCACCCTGCGAAAGCGCAGAATGCATTATGGCAACCTTATCACCGTAGCGTTCGAACATCAGCCGCGCGGTTTGACCGGTAAGCGAAATTTCCGGCACAAGATATATAACGCTTTTGCCCTCCGAAAGCACCTTGTCGCACAATTTAAGCATGACCGCGGTTTTTCCGCTGCCGGTTACGCCGTAAAGCAGCGCCGCCTTGGGCTGATGCGTGTTGTAAAGCTCCTCGAGCCTTGAATAGGCCGCGTTTTGGCTGTCGGACAAAAAATATTTTTTGCCCGACGGAGTATATGAATAATTATTTGCCGCGTCGCGATACACCGCACAGCGATAAATTTCGGCGGCACCGTGCTTTTCAAGCGTGGTAAAAACGCTTAACGGCACGGAATATATCTGCGAAAGCAACGCAAGTCGCACACCGCCGTCGGCGTTTTTGAGATATTCGCAAACCTTATCGTATTTATCGTAATTTTTGCGGCTTTTCTTTTCGAGTATTTTGTCCGCCGCCTCGCCGGAGGCAAGGCGGATATATTTTTCACTGCGCTCGTTGACATTATATTTCAAGCGCGTTTGCTTTTTTAATATTTTTTTGCTTACCAACGCCTTGTATTCCGCAAGCGTACCGGCAAGCTCACCGCCCTTTTCCGCGGCGTCGTATATATCCGACAGCCTTTTTGCAAGCGTCGGTTCGGTGCATTCGCGGATATAATCACCGAATTTGTCGTATCTTTCGCCGGGGATATAAAATTCCTCGGTTTTCATTTCAAGTCCCTTTGGCAAACAAAGCGACGCCGCCTCGCCGAAGGTGCAAAAGGTTTGCTGCTTGATATAGCGGCAAAGACCTGTCATTTCGGCGCTGAGCGAATATTTTTCGTCCACAACAAGCGTTATTTCTTTGAGCTTTGCAGCCTCGTCACCCGTTGCCTCGACCTGTGGGTGCTCCACCGCAATACCGTAAACAAGACGATTGCCTCCCCCGAAGGGCAACCCTACAAGAGTACCCGCAAAGATACTCGAGGCTTTTTCGGAGGAGGCCTTATAAGTATATGCTATATCGGCGGTATACACCTGGTTAAGTATATACACACCCACCTTGTAAAAGGTATTACTCTTGCTCATCTGGTGCTTGAATTTCCGGTTCCGTGTGCTCCTCGCCGGGAAGAACTATTCTGTATTTATCGGTATAAAGAAGATTTATAGCGGTTTTTACCGGCTTTTCGGTGTTGGACGCAAGCTTGGCAAGCATTTTATCGTCCTTTGCGCGAATAGCCTCGTCCTTTTGCTCGCAATACTTTTCGGTAACGACTCTGGCGCATTTTGCGGTTGCGATGCAAAGCATATATCGATTATAGCGATCCTTTGAAAGTTCATTGACTGATGGGTAAATCATGGTTTATTCCTCCTAACCGTTTATAAAAGAATTGATAAAATTCTGTTTTTCATCACTTGTGTGCTTAACTATATCATTTTCGACGGCTTTTCCGCGGCAAATTTCGAATAATGCGCGGGCGGCGCTTTGAATTTCGCCGTCGCGGTTCAATATGATGTAATCGTAATTTTCGGCAATACGTATTTCCTCTTTGGCGCGTGCGAGTCTTTTAAGTATGTCCTCCTCGCTTTCGGTGCCGCGGCCGCGCAGGCGACTTTCCAGCACGGTATATGTGGGCGGCGCCAAAAATACCGATATATTCTGCGGCACGGAGCGCATAACATTCAGCGCGCCGACCGTTTCGATTTCAAGTATCACGTCGTAGCCGTCATTTTGAAGCTTTTCTATGTAGGAGCGCGATGTGCCGTAGCAATTGCCGCAATACTCCACATGCTCGACAAAATCGCCGCTTTCGACCCTTTTGTCAAACTCGTCGCGCGTGACAAAGAAATAGTTCACGCCGTCTGCCTCGCCCGGACGCGGCTTGCGTGTTGTGAACGAAACCGAATATCGGAAGCTGTCTGACAGCTTGAAAAGCTCGGCAAGAACAGTCCCCTTGCCGCTGCCTGCCGCACCCGAAACAACTATAAGATTACTCATGCCTGCTCCTCCGTTCCTTTAGCGGCATTGCCCTCGATGCGCTCGACCACCGTTTCGGCGGTAAGCGCCGAAAGAATGACATGCTCGCTGTCGGTGATGATAACCGCGCGGGTTTTTCTGCCGCAGGTGGCGTCAATGGCGCGGCCGCTGTCCTTAGCGTCCTGCACCAGCCTTTTGAGCGGCGCCGAATCCGGCGTAATTACCGAAACAATACGCTCCGCCGAGACAAGATTTCCAAAGCCTATGCTTATCATTTTCATACTTTTACTCCACGTTCTGTATCTGCTCGCGTATTTTTTCTATTTCGCTTTTCAAATCCACCACGATTTTTGAAATTTCTATATCATTGGCCTTTGAGCCGACGGTGTTTACCTCACGATTAAGCTCCTGCGTGAGAAAATCCAGCTTTCTGCCGGCGGGCTCATCGGCACCGAGAATGCTTTTGAACTGCTTTATGTGGCTTTCAAGGCGGGTGGTTTCCTCGTCTGTAGCCACGCGATCGGCAAAAATTGCCGCCTCGGTAAGTATGCGTGCCGGGTCAAGCTGTGCCGCACCGACAAGCTCGGTAATCTTTTCGGTCAGCTTTTCGCGATAGGCATTTACGGCGTTGGGCGCCAAAAGCTCTATTTCAACCCGCTTTTTTTCGATATAGTCCAGCTTTTCCAGCATGTTTCGGCAAAGTCTTTCGCCCTCTGCCGCCCGCATTGCGGTATAATCGTCAAAAGCCGCGCGCGCCGCGTTAAGCACCGCCTCGCGGATAACCTCGTCATCCTCCTGCTCGCGTGTTTGGGTGAAAATATCGCGGTACTGCGCCACCGACGCAACGCTTATATCATCCGTCAGCGAATAGCTGCGCTGAATTTCGCGTAGCGCCGCAAGATAGCTTTCCAACAGATCCTTGTCATAGGTAACCGCCGCACCGCTTCCGGATACTTTATCCACGGTAACATAAATATCCACCTTGCCGCGTGTGGTATATTCGCCGGTCAGCTTTTTCAGCCGTTCCTCCATAAAGCCGTAGGCGCGCGGACAGCGCACACTCACGTCAAGATATCGGTTATTCACCGATTTTATCTCGACATATACGTCATAGCCCGATGTTTCCATGCGCGCGCGGCCGTATCCGGTCATACTCTTAAGCATATATATTATTACCTTTCGTGTCTTTTTTAATCGGACAATTCTTCATCTTGATATTATACTACATTTTCGTTCAATTGTCAATCCGTCTTAACACATTTTTTACCGTTTGTATAAACATTTCGCGTGAATACAAAAGGTTCACCGCCTCAAGCAGTGCGTTGGCGCTCATATCGTGCGGCAAATCCAGCTCGCGGCACACCTCGGCGCGAAGATAGGCGGAATTTTTGCCGCCGCTCAGCCCCAGCTCGTACAGGTCGATTTTGGCAAGCGGCGCAGAATCGGACTGCGACGAGGCGACATATCTTTCAAGCAGCCTTTCCAACAGCCTCACATCCATGCCCTCCACGCCCAAAAAGCCCTCCTTGGAGGCGTGTGCCTTGCGCTTTTCCTTGCCGACGATTTGCGGGATATATATGTTTTCGACCGGACAGCCGCCGGCGATGCTTTTTATGCGCCCGCGGATAACACGACCGGCGCCGTCGCTGTCGGTGATGACGATTACGCCGCCGTTTTGGGCGAATTTTCGTATAAGCGCCGCCTTTTCGCGGTTGTTGAACAGCGAAAAGCCGTCGGTGGTTATTATCGGCGAGGCTATCACGGACGAAAGCTTGATTTTATCGTACTTTCCCTCTACGATAACCGGCTTGTCAAGATACAGCATATTACGCCTTTCCGGGCGCGAAAAGCTCAAGCAGTCGAATTATGAGCTGTTCGCAAATCACATTTTCATCGTTTTTGGTTGATTTCAGCTTCAAGTCTGCCTCAAGGCACATATCCAGCGCCTCAAGATACATTTTGCGCGGAAATTTGCCGCGATAGGCCTTTGCCTGCTGCCAAGGCTTCATGCCGCAGGCCTTTTCGGTCTGCTCGGCCGACACGCGGGAAGCGGCGGCGCTTTCAATTATCATACTGCCGCCTATAGCCCTTGAAATGCCGGAAATCAGCACCATCGGCGGAAGCTGTTGGCGCTTAAGGCTGTAATATATGCGCAATGCCGCCGCGCGATCCGACGCCATAATGCGGTTGCCGATGTCATACATATCATATTCCGCGCGATCGAAAACCATGCTGTCTATAATTTCGCGGCTGACCTCCTCTACGCCCTCGCGCTTGCAAAAAGCCGAAAGCTTGTTAATTTCGCTGTCCAGCACAGTCATGCTGCCGTTACACAGAGAAATCAGGCGCCGCGCGTTAATATCCGCAATGCGCAGCTTTTCCACCGCAAAATGGCGGTCTATCCACGGCAAAAGCCGCGTCTCGCTTTGCTTTTCACACTCCATGTAAAAGGTGTTTTCCTTCAAAAATGTCGGGATTTTGCCGTATTTGCTTTTGGAATCAAGCTCATAGCAGTCGGCACCGCACACAAAAACAAGTATATTGCCGTCGCGTGCCCTCTCCACAGCATCGGAAAGCAGTGATATTTTGTCTTCCTTGAGCTTAAGCACCTCCAAATTGCGCACAAGCGTCACGCGGTAATCCGACATTACCGGCAATGTATCCAGCTCGTCGGAAATTTTTTCAAAGGTTGCCTCGCTCACGTCCTCGGCGTAGATGCAGTTGTAATTCAGCTCGAACATATCCGGCGAAAGCAGTTTCTTTATCTCGCCGACATAAAATTCCTTTAAATATTCCTCCTCACCGAAGAAAAAGTAAGCTCCGCAGGGGTTGGTTTTCAGCTTTTCCTTCAGCGATGAAGCGGTATTTTTAACCTCTTTTTTATAGTTTTGATAAGCCATCAGCTCATGCTCCTCATAGATATTTGTCCGTCTCGTATTGCAAATATATATATTTTGTGCCGGTTAAAATCATAGGCGTTGTCGCCGGAATAAACCCTTTTGAAAATATCGCTGTACTTTGAATATTCGTACAGAAAATATTGCGCCGGGATCAGCGGCTGTTCGTAAAAAATATCGGTTTCTCCGCTCATTACCACAATATCGCTGTCATAAAGGTACGGCGGCAAAAGCGTGCGGTTTTTGGTTCCGTTCAAATTATACGCAAATCCCACCTCGCCCAATTGCACCCGCAAAAAGCAGGAATTGCGATGCCGCGGCTGAATTTCGTATTCGGCGGCACCTATCGTGAATTTTTGATTGTATTCGTATTCCGACTGCGCGGTTCGGTTGTCGATATAGTAGCCGTATTCGCCGTCCTCAAAGTAATATGAAATGTGGTGAAGCGTTTCTATTTTTATGCCCTCGTCGTAAAGCGCGTCGAAATATTCACGGTATTCGCTGTACGGAAGCGGCAATATAAAATCGTTTATGCAATGAATATTATTAACGGCACAAAATTCGACGACCGCCTGCGAGGAGCCCTCCACGCGGTAAATAACCACGCGACCGTCGTACATAAGCACTACCGCCTCGGAGGCATCGGTTTTAATGCAATACACCTCAAAATCCGGCCTGATACACAGAATGACGGCGACGGAAACGCAGAAATACAGTACGATAAGCGGCAAACTGCCGTAATATTTAAGCTTTGCGTTGTAAAGCACCAGCGCAGTCAGCGCCGCCGTGCACAGCATGGCAAAGACCGTGCGGTATTCCGGTGGAACCCACAGCTGAGGCGTGGGAAGCTCGGCAAAAAATTTTACCATTCGGCATATAATATCCGCCTGAAGCTCCAAAGAATATTTTATAAACTCCGTCGCCGCAAAGCGAATCGGAGAAATAGCGTACGTTAAAAGATAAATCAGCGTTACGGTGATTATCCAACCGACCTGCGGCACAATAAAAAGGTTTGACAGCAGCGCCGTGGTGGAAATGACATTAAAATTAACCAGCATCACCGGAAAGCCGAACAGCATAACCGAAGCCGTGATAACAATCGGCGACAACAGCAGTACAAAGCCTTTAAATATCAGCCGCCACACAATGCCAAGCCCCTTTTTGTAGGCAAAACGCGCCAGAGCTCTTCTTATTTTGCGCATAAGCGGCGTGGCAAGCATAATTATACCGAGCGTTGCAAGAAACGATAGTTGCAGCGAAATACTGCCTATCGCGTACGGATCCGACAAAAGGATAATAAACAGCGCCGTGCATACGCTGTCAAGGCTGTCACAGCGACTGTACAAAAGCGTGGCTGCCATCGAAAAAAGCGCCATAAAGCCGGCTCTGACAACCGAATGTGAAAAGCCCGTCAGCGCCATGTAAAACAGCACCAGCACCACCTCCGGCACGGCACACAGCCTTTTGGGCAAAGAAACCAGCTCCGGCACCATATTCATCGAAAGCAGTATCATTGAAATATGCAGTCCGGACAGCGCCAGCACGTGCGAAACGCCGGCGTCCGAAAAAAGCTCGTATTCTTCGGCAGAAAGTCCGCTTCTGTCGCCTATGACCAGCGCCTTTAGGAAGCCCGAGCATTCGGTAAAAATAAACGCCTCGTCGCAAAATTCCCTTATTCGCCTCAACAGCAAAAGGACGCCGTCGGCCTCTTTGACGGTTCGAAGATATTGACCGCGGCAGGTAAGAAAAACGCCCTTACTTCGATAATTTTCGCGGTAAGCGTTACTGTACAGTCCGTCCTCAAAGCCGCTCGTCTTGACATTAAACAGCGCCTTATCGTAAAGCGAGGGTGCATTATAAACCCCACTCGCGCGAACCGTTATTTTAAAGGGCTTAACGCTTCTGCCCGACACCTCACTGACGCGGACATAATATATATCATATCCGACCTCGTCAATAATATCGTATACCATGCCGCGAACGCTCAGCTCCCTGTTTTCAAGCGAGCGAGCATAAAGCTCATTTTCCATACATTGTCGGTTTAGCAAAACGCCCAACGGAATCATAGCCAGCATTACCGCAAAAAGCCCGATATAGACAAATTTGCGTACAAAAAGCACAACCGCCGCGACACTCAAAGCAATAAGCGCGCCCACAAATATCGCATTGTGCGCGGAGCCCGTGTCGTAAATATAGCTTGTCGCCACCGTAAAAGCAAAAACCGCCGTAATAAATACCGGCGGTCTTTGTCGAAAATGAGTTATCATTAAAGTGAATTTAAGCCATGCTCTCGGAAAGCTTCGTACCGCCGACTATGTGAAAATGCAAATGCTTTACACTTTGGCAAGCGTCGTCCCCGCAATTCGAAATCAAGCGATAGCCGCCCGAAAGCCCCAGTGACTTTGCAATTTGCGGAATTTTTTCAAAAATTTTGGCCACAACGGCGCTGTTTTCGGTATTCACGCCGTCCAGCGACGGAATATGCTCCTTGGGAATAACCAAAACATGCACCGGCGCCTGCGGATTTATATCCTTGAAGGCGTACATAACCTCGTCCTCGTAAACCTTTTGCGACGGAATTTCACCGGCGATTATTTTACAAAATAAGCAGTCCATTTTCATTCTCCTGTCTATTTATTATTTATAAATCCGCTGTCGGATTCGTATTTTGTGCCCGTCATTTCATCTACATTTTGGTGAACGATTCTTTCGCTGTCTTCAAGCGAGGTGTAAAATGCCGCGGCGGAGCCCTTTATATCGTCCAGCTTTTCGTTAAGCGTGCGGTATGCCTCGTCAATACTGCTCTTTGAGCGCTCAAAGCTGTCGGCAATCTGCGCGCAAGCCTTGATGCGGCGGTCGGTAAGCTCCTCGGTGACGTGAATAGCCTCGTTTATCATGGCCTCGGCGTCCTTTTTTGCCTTGGCGACTATTTCGGCGGCATTCTTTTCGGCTTTTATAATTATCGTGCCCAAATCGCGCTGAACGCCCTCGAATTCCTTGTAAACCTCAAGCTGCTTCAAAAGGCTGCTCTTCTCGGCCGAAAGATTGCTGTTTTCGGCAAGAACGGCGTTGTATTTTTCCAAAAGCGCATATTCGCTTTCCGAAATATTCGATGAATCCGAGTTCTGCGCCGAATTTTCCTCCAACGCCTTTTCCAACTCGGCAATTTTTGCCCTCAGCGCTTCAAGCTCCGCTTCGTGCTCGCGCGCCGCGGAATGAATTTGATTTTCCAGCTCGGCGGCTTTACTTTCAAAGCCGCGGCATGCCTCGTTCGCATTTTCTGCGTCCTCGGCAAGCGATTTTATCCTTGCATCCTTTTCGGCAAGCATACGGTTTGTATCCCTGCTGAGTTTATCTATATATGCCACAACATCTTCTTTATTAAAGCCGCGCATGGCAGTACGGAAAAGAGCCTTGTTATCCATTTTTGCACCTCATATCCAAATTGATTATTTTAATACATTATAGCATAT